>JAFAEL010000034.1 GCA_023423995.1 Pseudomonadota bacterium
CACGATCTCGATGGACGGCACCGACAGGACCACCTGGACGCCGATCATCTTGCGCAGGCTTGCGGCCGCCCGGCTGACGCCGATGTTGACGAGCTCGGTCAGGGCGTCGATCTCGAGCTCGGAGAGGTCGACGTCCGGCTCGGTCATGACGCGCGCTTCCTGAGACGAAGCGCCGCGCCTGACAGGAAGCCGCTCAGGCCCTCCTCGGTCAGCGGCTTGGCCACGAAGGCGGCGTTCACGGCGCGCGCCCGGGCGACAACCTCGTCCTGGATGTTCGCCGTGACGACCGCGATCGGGAGCTCCGGATGGCTGCTCCGGAACTCCTGCGCCAGCTGAAGTCCGTCCTGGCCCGGCATGTTGAAATCGATGAGGGCGACGTCGATCGCCTGCCGCGACATGGCAGCCTGGGCGTCGGAGGCATTCCCTGCCTCGACGATCTCCCAGTCCGGCTTGAGCTGGCGAATGATCTTGGCTGCAACGATGCGGGCCAGCCGGCTATCGTCAACGATCAGAACCGTGTGCGCCATATCCGCTCCGCGCCCAAGCTGCGTCCATGAGCCAGCCGAACCCTATGGCCCCATTCGGGCCGGGTTGCCAGGGCCCCCACCGAAACTGCCGAGCAATGGCTCGACCCAGCGCGACACGAACGGATCACGGCACGGACCGTTCGCTTCGGGCCTCGCCGCAAGGAGAACCTGCACCAGCGCCGTGTGAAGGCGCGTGCAGCCGGACAGATCGACCACCGATGACGGCTCGGCAAGCAGGAGCGAGAGCAACGTCTCCGCCTCCTCGACCGGACAGGCTCCTTCCAGCGAGATACGCCCCGGTCCCGACCGTCGCACCGTCACTGCAGGATCTCCTCGGGGTCGAGGACCAGGAGAACGCGGCCGTCCCCCAGGACCGTGGTGCCGAAAACGCCCGGAAGGCCCGCGAACACGCCGCCGAGGGGGCGCACGACCGCCTCCATGCGGCCGATCACGCCATCGACGAGCAGTCCGACCGGTTCCCCGCCCGCGCGCACCACGACGAGCTCAAGGTCGCCTCCGCCAGGGGCTTCCCCGCCGGTCCCCATCCGCTCCGGCAACGAGAGAACCGGGATCGTCCGGTCGCGCCAAGCCACAGCGCGAGCCGATTTCACCGGGATGATCCGGGCCGGAGCGATGCGCTGGAACGCGAGCACGTTCTCCATGGGCAGCCCGAAGGTCTCGTCGCCGCAGCGGATGGCGAGGAGCGGGGTCATGGCCATCGTCTGCGGCAGGACGAGCCGGACGATGGTCCCGCGTCCCAGCGTGCTCTCCACATCCACGCGACCGCCGAGACGCTGCGCTCCCGCCCGCACCGCGTCCATCCCGACGCCCCGGCCGGACAGGTCCGTGACGGAAGACGCGGTCGAGAAACCGGGGGCGAAGATCAGGTCGATCGCCTCGCTGTCCGTCATGGCGGCGGCCCGTTCGGAGTCTAGGAGCCCCCGCGAAGCGGCCAGCTGCCGGATCACGGCGGCATCGATCCCCCGGCCGTCGTCGCTCACCTCCAGGAGGACGCGGTCCCGCAGGGGACGAGCGCTGAGAACGATCCGGCCGCAAGTGGGCTTTCCCGCCTGAACCCGGAGTTCCGGCGTCTCCAGGCCGTGATCGATGGCGTTGCGGAGAACGTGCAGGAGAAGCTCGAACAGCGCCTCCGCGACGGCCCTGTCCGCCTCCGCCTCGCCCCCGGAGGTGATGAAGTCGACCTCCTTGCCGAGCTGCGCGGCCGTTTCGCGAACCGGCCGGCCGAAGCGGCGAAAGACGCCGGAGAGCGGCACGAGGCGCATGCTCATGACGGCGCGGTGGAGTTCGCCCGTGAGGCGCCCGATGCTCGCCTCGTTTTCCCGGAGCGCCCGGAGCACCGTGTCGGCTCCGGCGTCCGCCTCGGCCTGCGCAACGACATGTGCGAGCCCGTTGCGCGCGACGGTCAGTTCCGAGACGAGCCCGGCCAGGGTGTCGAGCCGGCCGACATCGACGCGGAGCGTCCGGGCGATGCCTCCTGGCTCCTGGACGGCCGGTGCTTGCGCGGGCCCCGCATTTTCCGGCTCGGACAACGCCGCGTCGATCGCTGCATCGGCCCCCATTCCTTCGGCCCGCGCGGCGCGAAGCCGCTTCGCGCGTCCGCTCAGACCCTCGTGTTCGAGAGCATTCGCCACCGCAGCGAGGACCGAATCTTCCACGCCCTGCCGGAGGGTGCTCGCGTGCGGCGCCGCCAGCACGGCCCGCTGCTCGGCGATCACAGCGGCAGCGAGGGTACCCGGCTGCTTACCTGGTCCGCGCCCGATGCCGGCCTCGACTTCCACGAGTTCGACCTGGTCGGAGACGAGCCGGAAGATCGCGGCAAGATCCTCGCGGCTGCAGCGGGCGATGATCTCGACCGTGAGATTGCACGCGAAGGGGTCCATTTCGGCGAGCCTGCCCCAGGGCTCGACAGGCCGGACGTCGACCGCGACCGGATCCGGTATGCGGCTCACGAGCCCGAGCGGATCATCGCCGTTCAGGAAGCAGTCCCGCGCCGGCGCGTACTTCGCGGCAACCAGACTTGCGGAGCGGTCGGCGGGCTTACCAAGCGCTGCGGCATGACGGACGAGGAGCGCTTCCGCCCAATCGGGGAGCCCTTCCCGGGCCGCCGCGTCCGTCGCGTCGCCTCGCCCGGACGTGAGCGGTTCGCGGAGGAGCCTGGAGAGGGCCGTCCCGGATACCTGCGCATCCGGCGGGAGACCGCCAGTGGCCTCGATCGCGGCGAGCCAGATTTCGACCTGGTCCATCGCCTGGAGACAGGCCTCGACCACATCCTCCCATGCCGAGACCTCCCGGGCACGGATGGCGGCGAGGAGATCTTCCGCTGCGTGCATGGCACCTGTCATGGGCGCGAGATCGAGAATGGCGGCCGAACCCTTCAGCGTGTGGAAGATGCGGAACAGGTTCTCGATGCGCGCGGCATCCTGCGGATTCCGCTCGAGCGCGAGCAGGTCCTCGCCGGCGCTCTCCAGGAGCTCACGGGCCTCGGCGAGGAACGGCTCGAGGAGATCCTTCACGACGGGCGCCCCGCCAGGACCGCGGCATGGGCCACGAGGTCGTCCTCCGCGACGGGTTTCACGAGGTAGTAGTTCGCACCGGCCTGCCGGGCCGCCTCCCGGTCCTGCATGCCCGCCTCAGTGGAGATCACGAGCACCGGTACGGCAGCACTGGGAGCAGACCGGGCCCGCAGGTCCGCCAGGAAGGTGAAGCCGTCCATCTTCGGCATGTTCACATCGAGGATGACCAGATCGAATGTCTCCAGAAGCAGCTTTTCGATCCCTTCGAGCCCGTTGAGGGCTTCTTCCACGGCGAAGCCGCTGCCTTCCAGGGCGGCGCGATAATAGCGCCGGACGAGATTGGAATCGTCCACCACCAGGACTTTCCGGGGTCGATCAGCCGTTCCCATGGGGTCGAGGCCTCCGATAGACGATCGCGTCGGTATAGCGGCACGGCTCGAAGAGCGGGGAAATCCGGCTCATCGATTCCGTGTGTCCGAGGCAGACGAACCCACCCGGGTTGAGAGCCTCGTAGATGTTCTCCGCGGCGACGCGCCGGGACGCATCGTCGAAATAGATCAGCACGTTTCGGCAGAACACGATGTCGAAGCGGCCCTGGGCGGCCATGGCCCTCGAGTCGATCAGGTTCACGGCCTCGAAGCGCACCGAGCCGCGCAAGTCCTTGATGATGCGATGGCGCCCTGGGCCATTCGGTTCGAAATAGCGGTCCAGGAACTCGCGCGACACGCGCATCAGGGCGCGCTCTCCGTAGATGCCGAGGCGGGCAGCATCGAGCGCGCGCGTGTCGATGTCGGACCCCACGATCTCGATGTCGAAGCTGTCGACCCTCGGCCAGTGCTCGAGCAGCCAGATCGCGATGGAATAGGGCTCCTCGCCGGTCGCGCAGGGATTCGACCAGATCCGGATCGTCGCGCCAGGCGCCTTCCGGAGCGCCACCTCATCGAGAAGCGATGCCGTCAGGCAGCGAAGCTGGTCGTCTTCGCGAAAGAAATAGGTCTCGTTGATCGTGAAGGCATTGATGAGATGCTCGACCTCTTCAGGCCGTGTTCTCAGGAGAGCGAAGTATTCCGCGAACGTGCCGCATCCGGTGCTGCCGAACCGGTCCGCGAGGCGGCGCTCCACAAAGTAGCGCTTCGCCTCCGTGAAGACGATCCCGGTACGCCGGTAGAAGAACTCGCGGAAGCGCCGAAACTCCTCCTCCGAGATCAGCGGGAGGCCGGGCGGGGCCAACATTGCGGTCTACTCGGGGGAGCGGGCGAGCCGCTTCAGCGCGATGTCGACCGCGAAAGGAAGGAAGGGCTCGTTCGCGAAGCGTCGCCGCGCGATCTGCAGCGCATCGACGGCGTCCGCTGTCCCGATCTCGGCGAGGACCTCGATCATGGCGGCCGCCACATTCGGGTGCTGCTCGCCCGCGAGCGCGTCGGCGATCAAGGTGCTTCCCTCTTCGAGCGGCATGCCGCGAGCGAGTTCGGCCGAAAGGAGCCGCACGTCGGGATCGGGATCGGCGAGGAGGTCCGGCATCCTCGGCAGCACCGCCTCAGGCATGTTCTGCAACGCCTCGATGACGAGCGTACGGAGGGCAGCGTCCTCGGACCGGAGATGTGGGATCAGCACGCCCGCCGCATCGCCGCCGATCCGCATCAGGGCCGTGGCGAGCGCCTCCCGGACCCGCGGGTCGGTTTCGACATCCAGGGCTCGGCCGAGCACGCCGATGGCAGCCGGATCCGTCCCAAGGCTCCGGGCGGCGCTCCAGCGGACCTCCGGATCCGGGTTCGAAAGGGCGGCGCCGGCATCGGCCGGTGCGGCGGGCTTCGGTTCTGCGGTCCCGGAGGGCCGCCGGACGAGCGGCATATCAGGCCACCAGAGCGAGCAGGCGCTGCGGGATCAGGTGGACCGGCTCCACGAAATCGGCTCCCCCGGCTTTGACGAGTTCTCCCGGCATGCCCCACACCACGGCCGTCTCCTCCGCTTCGGCGATGGTCCGACCGCCACCCTGGTGAAGACGGGTCATCGCCTCGGCGCCGTCCCGTCCCATGCCGGTCATCAGAACGCCGACGACCCCCGCCGGGTCCATGAACTCGAGCGCGCTCGCCACCATGCGGTCCACGCTCGGATGCCAGAGATAGGCCGGGCTGGCGGGGGCGGTCAGCACGAAGGGCTCGCCGGCCCGGGAGGAGAGAAGCGCGTCGGCGTCGCCGCGAGCGATGAAGACATGGCCCGGCTCCAGCGGCATCGGCCGGGTGACTTCGACGACGGAGAGTGCGCAGAGGCCGTCCAGCCGCCGGGCGAGCGCGGCCGTGAAACTCGCGGGCATGTGCTGGGCCACGACCACAGGCAGGGGAAAATCCGCCGGCAGTTGCGAGAGGAGCGTATCGAGGGCCGGCGGGCCGCCTGTGGAGCACCCGACGAGCACTGCTCCACTGCCTGGCCGTGGCCGATGGATCGGCCGGGAGGGTAAGGCCGGAGAGCGTCCAGCCGCTATGCGCGGCGCCGGTGCCCTGCTCTCGAAGGCCCGGACGCGGGCGCGCACGCGCTCGGCGAGCCGGAGGCTTTTGCGGATCGGCGTCTCGGCCGCGAGGCGGACCTTCTGGACAATGACGGGCGCAATGCGGTCGATCTCCAGCGAGATCGCGCCCGACGGCTTCGGGACGAAATCGACCGCGCCCAGGTCGAGCGCCCGCAAGGTGGCGTCCGCACCCTGGGCCGTGAGGGACGAGACCATCACGACAGGGCAGGGGCGCTCCGCCATGATGCGGTCGAGGCAGGTCAGGCCGTCCATCTCGGGCATGTGGACATCGAGCGTCACGACATCCGGCTCGACCTTGGGCAGGAGCTCGAGGGCCTCCCTGCCATTCCGGGCGAAGGACACGCTGAAATCCGGCTCGGAGGCGAAGATCCCGCCGAGCAGCTTTCGGACGAGCGCGGAATCGTCGACGACGAGGAGCTTGATCACGCGGCGGGACGCGCCTTGTCGCGGCCCAGCGCGGCAAGGAGGCGTCTCTCGGTCGTGTCCAGCAGCGCCTTGGGGTCCAGCAGCAGGACCAGGGTATCGTCCTCCAGGGAGGCGACGCGAGGCACGATCCGCGCCTGATCCTCGTCCATCGCGGGCGCCGCCAGGATGGCCGAAGCCGGGAGGCGCCGCACGTCCGTGACCCGGTCGACGATGAACCCGGCGCGCGTGCCCTCGAACGAGAGGACGATGATCCGCCGGCCCGGCATCTCCTCGGCGGGCTCGAGGTCGAAGCGCCTGCGCTGGTCAATGACGGGCAAGGCCGTCCCGCGCAGGTTCATGACGCCTTCCACGAAGGCAGGAGCCTTGGGCAGGCGCGTCAGGGCCTCCGGGACCCGGACCACCTCCTCGACGGCCTCGACCGGGAGGCCGAACAGGTCCTCCGCGACCCGGAACAGCACGAATTGTCCGCCGTCCATCGTCTCCGCCGCGACTTCCGCCGCAGCCCTCTGCTCTCCCGCATCGCTCGCGATCCGACGCATGACGGCCTCGTTGAACAGCCCTTCGGTGGCGAGAACGGAGATCAGGCGCCTGCCGCCATCGAGCCGGCAGATGGCCTGGATCTCGGCGCCGTCTCCCCGCAGCAATGCCGGCACGCGGTCCACGGCATGCTCCTCGATCCTGAGGATCGCGCTCATGCGGTCGACCACGAGGCCGGCTCGCGTGCCGCCGATACGGGCGACCACGATCTTTGATTCCGGGCCCGGCTTCCTGGGCTCGACCCCGAGGAGGCGAGCGGTCGATACGACCGCGAGGAGCCCTTGGCGGACTGGGACCACCCCCACGACATGATCATCGGAGCGCGGCACGATCGCGAGATCCGCCGGCAGGGCGATGACCTCCTCCACGCGCTCCAGCGGCAGGCCGTAATCCTGGCCGGAGACCTCGAAGGTGACGAGCCCGACCCGGTTCGCGGCGGGTGCGCTCGCGGCCTTGTCCTCGGCCGCCGGCGGCGGGACCCGTCCCGACCGACGGCGAAAGCCCGGGAACAGCTCGGCAAGCAGCCGGTCGAGCGCCACGACATGGGCGGCGGCTCCGTTCTCCAGGCGGACCAGGCCCTCCGAATAGCTGTCCCGGCGGTCCGGCGCGGCCTTGTCGCTCCCGCCCCCGGACGCGAAGCCGAGCACGCTCTCCGCGAGAAGGCCCATCGGCGTCCCCGCCTCGACGACGAGCAGGCGCGCAGCCCCCGTCGTGGAGGCGGGCCTGCCTCCGCCCGCGATATCGACGACCGGCAGCACGGAGCCGCGGCAATTGGCGAGCCCGAGAAGCGCTGGGGGCGCCTGCGGCACGCGCTGGAGCTTCGGGACGCGCAGGATCTCGCGGATACGACCTGCGGGTAGGGCGAGCGACCGGCCGCCCACCGAGAAGACGAGGAAGCGCTCGCCCTGTCCGGCGTCTCCGGCCCGGTCAGCCATCGGCGGACTGGAACTCGTCCGCCAGCGAGGCGATCTCCTCGATGGCGGCGGCGAGATCCTCCGCCCCGCGGGCTTGCTGGCGCGCGGCGCTGGCGGCTTCCGAAGCGCTTCGTGCGGCCTCCTCGGCAGCGGCCGCGATCTGCTCGGCCCCCTTCAGCGCCTCCCGCGCGGCAGCCAGGATCCGGTCCGCGCCCTCGGATACCTCGGTGCTTCCGGTCCGAAGCTCGGCCACATGGGTCCCGATCGTGTCGAGGCTGGAGACGAGCGAGCCGCTCTTCTGCCTTTCGGCCCGCGCGCCGGCGAGCACCACCTCCAGGTCGCGGCGCACGGCGGCGATCTGGTCCTGGATGGACCGGACGGTGTCCTTGATGCTGTCGGCGCTCTCGGCCGAGCTCCGGGCGAGTTCGCGGATGTCGGCCGAAACCTGGGCGAAGCCCCGCCCCGCCTCGCCGGCCCGCGCGGCTTCCACCGAGCCGCTGACGGCCAGCATCGTCGTCTGCACGGCGACGAGTGCGATCCGGTCGACGATCTTATCGATGCGCCGCACGCGCAGGGCGAGCGCAGCGACGCGGGTCAGGGAGGCCTCGCTCGTCGTCGCGCTCTCCTCAAGGCCGGCCAGGAGGCCGCTCAGGCCGTCGCGGGCCTCGACGAGGACCTGGCCCAGCCCATCCACCCGCTCGAGCGCGGATTGGGCGCTGGCCGAGGCGAGCGTCGCGGTGCGCTCGATCTGTCCCATGGCGGCACTCGCCTGCTGGGCGGCGGAGCTCTGGGATTCGGTACCCCGGGTGATCTGCTCGACAGCCGCCAGGATCTGGCCCGCGGCTCCGGACAGCTCCTGGATCGTGGCCGAGAGCTCCTCGGCCGCGGAGGCGATCTCCTCCGCGCCTTCGGCACTGCCTTGCCCGGTCCGAAGGTGGTCCGCGATCCCGGCGAGAGACTGTGCGGCGCGCTGGCTCTGGTCGAGGGAGGAACTCTGCTGGGAGACGGCCTGAAGCGCCTCGGCGGCGGCGGCCGACTGCTCCTCGGCCGCGCTCGCGACCTGTTCCGATCCGACCTGCGCCTCCCGGGCAGCCCCTTCCGCCTCCGCGGCGGCGAGCATGATCGCCTGGGCACCCTCGGCGACGCCTGCCATCCGGATGCGCGCCTGCGTCAGGGTCTCGGCGACCTCGCCGCCGGCCTCGGCCTCGCGCTTGGCCGCGGCGGCGCCATCCCGGATCACGCCCGCGATGCCGCGGATCTCGGTAGCGACCTCCTCCGCCAGCGTGGCGATCTCGGCCGCGCTCCGTTCGGCCGTCTCGGCCAGCGCGCGAACTTCCTCCGCCACGACCGAGAAGCCGCGCCCGTGCTCGCCGGCCCGCGCGGCCTCGATGGCGGCGTTCAGGGCCAGGAGGTTGGTCTGGTCGGCCGTATAGCTGACGCTCCCGGTGATCTCGCCGATGCTGGCGGCCTGCCGTTCGAGCTCGTCGATCACGGTGACGGAGGCGTCCTGGCGTTCCGCGTTCGCGACGATCGCCGTCGCGGAGGCCGTGATCTGGCTGGCGACCGCAGCGAGGAGCTGCTGGACAAGTCCGGTCTTCTCGCCGGAGGCCTGAGCGCGCGACCTCGCCTGTCCAATGGTCGCCGCAATCGTCGTGACGGCCGTCAGGGATTGCTGGGAGGCACCCGCCGCTTCCTCGGCTCCGGCCGCGATCTGCTCCATGGAGCGCCGCAGCTCCTCGGCCGCCGCCGCCGCTTCCGTGATCCCGGCCGCAAGTTCCTCGGTCGCGGCGGAGATGCGCTCGGTCGCCTGTTGCTCGCGCGTCCGCCCAGTGCCGCGCCCGCCCCGCCCGGCAGGCGCCGGGGTGGCCGCCTTGGGCGGCGCTTGGCCCTCCTGGTCGTCCGTCCGCGGATCCGGAGCCCTCAAGCTCGACCGCTTAACCAGCGCCATTTAGACTCTCTTCTCGCGGGATCTGCAGGGGCCGGATCCTGCTCGACTTCTCGCCGGCCGGTCGAGCTTGGTCAAGCCGGCCGCTCCGCGACGGGCGGATTGAAGATGATGACATCCGGGTGGTGCCACCCGACGCAAGAAGATGTCGGTCATCGCATCCACGAAGGCTTCATGTTCGTGGGCTAGCATCTTTCGCCAGCCATCCCGGTCACGCTGGATAGTCCGAAGTTGCTCCCTCCTGATTCCCGCCGCGAAGGCCGGGCGGCTTTCCTCAATGGTCTCGCCCTACGGGCGCGGGCGAACATTCGCAGCGACAAGGACCTGCGCCGGTACGTCTTCCGGACGAGCCTCGTCTGCGTTGCGGTGGCCCTCGCCGTCGACGTCCTGAGCCAGCTCGTCTTCTTCCAGAGCTGGGAGGTGGCCTTTCGCTCCTGGGCGATCACGATCGTGGTCGCCGTCGGGATCGCCGTGCCGGTGCTTTCCATCATCGCCCGGGCCTATCTCGAACTGTACCGGGCCAAGGCCGCCGTCGACGAGCTCAGCCGGACCGACCCGCTCACCGGCCTCCTGAACCGGCGCGCATTGTTCGAGGAGGAGGCCGGCGCACCGGCGATCATTGCGCTCGTCATCATCGACATCGACCGCTTCAAGCGCATCAACGACCGGCACGGTCACCTCATCGGAGACGAGGTGATCCGGATGGTTGCGCATATCCTGGAGCGGACGCTCGGCGATCTGGGAAAGGTCGGTCGCCTCGGCGGGGAGGAGTTCGCAGTGCTGGCCTCCGCCGGGAAGGAGGTGCAGCTCGTGGAGCGCCTCGAGCGTTTCCGAGCACAGGTCGCCGAAACCGCGATGGTCTGCAGTGGCGAGCGCGTCTACGTCACGATCTCCGCCGGGTTCGCGACGCGCGCAGCCGGCCAGAGCTTCGACGAACTCTATGCGGCGGCCGACCGGGCGCTCTATGCGGCCAAGGCCGCGGGGCGGAACCGGGTGCTCGCGGCGGAAGACGCTCCAGACCCTCTTCCGCCTTCGGCCCACCACGGCTGGGACGTCCGCGCCTCCAGGAGCCGGGGAGGCCGCGGCGGCTGAGAATCGGGATCGGTCGCGCAAAGTGGCGCCCCGGCGAACTTCGTGCTGGGGCGAGTCGTTCTGCGAATGAGGCCGATCGGCCCCGATTTGAGGGAGATCAACGCCGCGCAGGTCCCGTCCCGGCATCGTCCGCTCGCTAGAGGAGCGGCGGCCATGCCGATGGAAAGCGTCCTGGTTGTGACAGGTGTCGTGCTGATCTTTGCCACGTTCGGTGCGACACCGTTCTTCGGTGCGCGCTACTCGCGCGGCGCGCATTGAGGTTCACGCTGACACCGTCGCCGGCCCGGCCGGCGACACGCCCGTTCGACCCAGCAGGGAGAGTGCGATGACGGCGCCGAAGACGGACATCAAGGCGAGGGACATCATGACCCCCCGAGTGGTTACGATCCGCTCGGACGCGAGTGTCGATGACGCCGTCGCGCTCATGGTGGAGCGGCATATCAGCGGCCTTCCGGTCGTCGATGCAGAGGGTAAGCTGGTCGGGATGATCACGGAGGGCGACCTCCTGCAGCGCAGCGAGATCGGTACCGAGCGCCGCCGGCCGCACTGGCTGCAGATGCTGTTCAGCCCCGGTCGCCTCGCAGACGATTATACCCAGGCCCGCGGCCGCAAGGTGAACCAGGTCATGACCCAGGAGGTCGTCAGCGCGACCGAGGACACGCCGCTGGAAACCATCGTGGCGCTCATGAGCCGCAAGGGCATCAAGCGCGTGCCGATCGTGATGAACGACGGGCCGATCGGCATGGTGAGCCGTGCCGATGTCCTGCGGGCCCTCGCTCACGCTTTCGCTGCCGGCGCGCCGGCCGGTCCGCGGACGGACGAGCAGATCCTGGCCGATATCGAGGCGGAGTTCGCCCGTTCCGGCTGTATTCCGACGGCGCTCATCGATGTAACCGTCACCGACGGCGTGGTGGCACTGCGCGGCGCCGTCACCGACGATCGCGAGCGCGTCGCCGCGAAAGTCGCCGTCGAGAACGTGCCCGGCGTGAAGGCCGTGCGCGACCATCTCGCCTGGGTCGAACCCATGTCGGGAACCGTGATCCCGTCGGCCGAGGACGAGGCCGCCGCCAAAGCCGAGGGGACGCGGGCCGCCTAGCCGCAGGCCCCGTTTTCTGCCGGGCACCGCATGAGAAGCCGAGTCGGCGGGGCCGCCTCAGTGCTTTCGCTCCATTGGCTTGGATGTCGCGGCCGGAACGCCGCGACGCGGCTGAAGGGCGCGGACGTTCCTCCTGCTACAGCGATGTGAGTTTAGCGCACGTTGCCATTCCTGATCCGAACTTGATCGCATCGACCCCGCGAGGGATGAGCCCCGGAGAGGCTGAGGCTGCGCGCCCGCCTGCACGGGAGGAATGGATGAAGGCGGCCCTACTTGCCGGTGTGATGGCAGCTTGCTTGTCGGCGCTCCCGGCAGCAGCCCAGATCTCCGACAACGTCGTGAAGGTCGGCGTGCTGACCGATATGGGCGGCCCCTATGCCGACAACGTCGGCGCGGGCGCCGTTCTGGCCGCGCAGATGGCCGCGGAAGATTTCGGCGGCACCGTCAACGGCGCGAAGATCGAGATCATCTCGGCCGACCACCAGAACAAGTCGGATGTCGGCTCGAGCCTTGCCCGCAAGTGGTACGACACCGAGCAGGTGGACACGATCACGGAGGTCGTATCCTCGGCCGTCGCGCTCTCGGTCCAGCAGATCTCCCGCGAGAAGAACAAGCTCTTCCTCGCCACCGGTCCCGGCACGCCCGACCTGACGGGCAAGGCCTGTTCGCCGAACGGGCTGCACTGGGCCTATGACAACTACGCCTATGCCAATGTCGTAGCCGGCGCGGTCGTCCGCCGCGGGCAGAAGGACTGGTTCTTCCTCACTGCGGATTACAGCTTCGGCCACGCGCTCGAGGAGCAGGCCGCGCGGGTCGTGAAGAGCAATGGCGGAACCGTGAAGGGTTCGGCCCGCCACCCGCTCGGCTCGGCCGATTTCTCCTCGTTCCTGCTGCAGGCGCAGTCGTCGGGAGCCGGCGTCGTCGGCCTCGCCAATGCCGGCACGGACATGATCAACGCGATCAAGCAGGCCTCCGAGTTCGGCTTGCCGCAGAGCGGCGTCAACATGGCCGCGCTGCTCGTGAACCTGCCGGATATCAACGCACTCGGCCTCGAGAACGCCAAGGGGCTCCTGCTGGCCGACAGCTTCTACTGGGACATGAACGACGAGACCCGCGCTTGGTCGAAGCGCTTCATGGCTCGCTTCAACGGGAAGGCGCCGGGCAGCCTCCAGGCCGCCGTCTACGGGGCTGTGACCCACTACCTAAAGGCCGTGAAGGCGGCGAATTCCGACGATCCCAAGGTCGTGATGGCCGAGATGCGGAAGCAGCCGATCAACGACTTCTATACGAAGAATGCGACCCTCCGAGAGGATGGCCGGGTCGTCCGCGACATGTACCTGCTCCAGGTGAAGACCCCGGACGAGTCCAAGGCGCCGTGGGACTTCTACAAGGTCGTCGCTACGGTTCCGGGCGAGCAGGCCTTCCGGCCGATGGCCGAGGGCGGCTGCGCTCTGGTCGCCAAGTAAGGCTCCGCACCCGCAGGATCAGGTGTCCGCAGGCTTCGGCGGGCGGATGCCTGCCTTGGCGAGGGCGTATTCGGCGTCCTCCCGCGCCACGGCTTCCAGCCAATTGATGAAGGTCTCGACGCGCCGGGGAAGCCGGCGGTCTGTCGGCCACACCGCGTAATATCCGAGATCGCGGAGAATGGGCGGCCCGAAGAGCGGGACGAGCCTGCCCGCGGCGATCTCGTCCTTGAGCAGGAGCGGCTGGCCGATCGCGATGCCGAGGCCCTCCGCGGCGGCCTGGTAGGTCAGGACCGAGCTTTCGAACACCATCCCGCCGCCCGGGTCGACCGCCTCCACGTCCGCGGCTTTCAGCCAGTCCGCCCAATCGCGCCGCCGATAGTAGGAGTGCAGAAGTGTCTCGCGGACCAGTGCCTCCGGCCCGCCGTCGGCTAGCCGCCGGGCCAGATCGGGGCTCGTGACCGGCTGTAGCAGGTCCCCGAACAGCAGGCGCGACTGCGTGCCGGGCCAGTGTCCCTGGCCGAACTGGATCGCGACATCGACCGTCTCGCGGCTGAAATCGACCGCCTTCACGATGCTGGACACGCGGATATTCGCCCGCGGGTAGCGGGCCTTGAAGGCTGGCAGTCGCGGAATGAGCCACTTGGCCGAGAAGGTCGCGTAGGCGCGCACGTGCAGGGTGTCGCTCGCCTTGGTGTCGGACAGCCGGGCGGTCGCGGCCGCGATGCGAGCGAAGGGCTCGGCAATGTCCGCGGCATACGCCGTCCCGGCATCCGTCAGCGTCGCGCCGGCGCGCTCGCGGTTGAACAGGCGCACTCCCAGGAAGTCTTCCAGGACGGCAATCTGGCGGCTCACCGCCGACTGCGTCACGCCGAGTTCCGCGGCGGCCTTTCCGAAGCCTCCGACCCGGGCCACCGTCTCGAAGACGTGCAGCGGGTTCAGGGGCGGCATCCGTCGCGACATGACAATCGGGCTTACGTAAAAGTCATGTCCCGATAACGCCTGCTCTCTTGCTGGGCAAATCTCGGTCCGCCAATCCGAAGGCATGATCGCGCGGGGCGGCAGGCCGCCTCGCCAGGAGGATGCCATGGATTTCGCGCTCAACGACGAGCAGGCCCTGTTTCGGGATTCGGTCCGCCGTTTCGCGGACGAGCGCCTGAAGCCCGGCGCGCTCGAGCGGGCGCACCGCCCGGGCTTCCCGTTCGATGCCGCGAAGCTGCTGGCCGAGCAGGGTCTGCTTGGCATCACGATGCCGGTCGAGGATGGCGGACAGGGCGGCACCCTGATGGACGCCGTGATCGCGATCGAGCAGGTCGCGGCCGCCTGCCCGCGCAGCGCCGACGCGATTCAGGCGGGGAATTTCGGGCCCATCCGGACTTTCCAGGAATACGCGACCCCCGAGCAGAAGGCGCGCTTCCTGCCCGACCTCCTCGCCGGACGCACCGTGATCAGCCTCGGGATGTCCGAGCCGGATGCCGGCTCGGCCGCAACGGACCTGAAGACCACGGCGCGCCCTGACGGCGCCGGCGGCTACATCATCGACGGCTCCAAGGTCTTTTCGACCCACAGCCCCGAGGCTTCGGTCTTCCTTGTCTACGTGCGGTTCGGGCCCGGCGTCGGCGGTATCGGCTCCGTCCTTGTCGAGCGCGGCACGCCCGGCTTCACGATCGGCCAGCCCTCCGCCTTCATGAGCGGCGAGGAATGGTCGCAGCTCTATTTCGAGGAGTGCCGTATCCCGGCCGAGAACGTCCTGCTCGGGCCGGGCGGCTTCAAGCGGCAAATCGCGGGCTTCAACGTCGAGCGGCTCGGCAATTCGTCTCGCGCCCTCGCGCTCGGCCGCTATGCCTTCGACCTGGCCCGCGACCACGCCCTGCAGCGCAAGCAGTTCGGCCGGCCGCTCTGCGAGTTCCAGGGCCTGCAATGGAAGTTCGCCGACCTCGCCGTGAAGCTGGAATCCGCTCAGCTCCTACTCTATCGGGCGGCCTCGACGCCGGAGGGCCAGCTGCCTTCGGCCGCCGAGACCGCGATGGCGAAGCTCGCCTGCAACCAGGCAGGGTTCGACGCAGCGAATGAGGCCGTGCAGGTGATGGGCGGCATGGGCTACTCGACGGAGGCGCTGGCCGAATACTGCATGCGCCGCACGCGCGGCTGGATGATCGCCGGCGGCTCGATTGAGATGCTCAAGAATCGCATCGCCGAGCACGTCTTCGACCGCCGCTTCGACCAGCGCCCGCCCCGTGCCGACCGCCCGGCCGCCCAGGCGGCCGAGTAATCCCGCATGAGCCTCGGGCAGTCTCTTCTTCGGCCGCGGAGCGTCGCGCTCGTCGGCGCCTCGGACGATCCGGCCAAGACCGGCGGGCGCCCGATGGCGTTCCTGCGCCATGCGGGTTTCGCGGGCGCGATCTATCCGGTGAATCCGCGGCGCGAGACGGTGCAGGGCGTCCGCGCCTACCCGTCGCTCGCGGGCTTGCCGGAGGTGCCGGACCACGCCTTCATCCTGGCGCCGACCGACGGCGTGCTCGATGCGGTTTCAGCCTGCGTCGAGCGGGGCGTGCCCGTCGTGACGGTGCTGGCCGGTGGCTTCGCCGAAGAGGGCGAGGAAGGCCGCGCCCGCGAGGCGGAACTGCGGCGCATCCTGTCGGGCGGGGCGACGCGGCTGCTCGGTCCCAACAGCATCGGCATCGTCAACGCCACCAACGGTCTCCGGCTGACCGCGAACGGTGCCTTCGCTGAGCCGGAGATCCGCCAGGGCGGCATCTTCGTCGCGTCGCATTCCGGCAGCATGATCGGCGCGATCCTCTCGCGCGGGCTCGGCAAGGGGCTCGGCTTCGCGGGCTTCGTCTCGACGGGCTCCGAACTCGATCTGACCCTGGGCGAGCTCTGCGAAGCGACGCTCGACGATCCTTCGATCGAGACCTACGCGCTGTTCCTCGAATCCATCGCGCATGGCGCCGACCTGCGCCGCTTCGCGCTCGCGGCCGCTTCGCGGGGCAAGCCCGTCATCGCCTACAAGCTCGGGCGGTCGAAGCAGGCGGCGGAGCTGTCGCAGTCGCATACCGGCGCGATCGCCGGCGAGGACGGCATCGCGGACGCCTTTCTGAAGGATTGCGGCATCGCCCGCGTGGAGACACTCGAGGGGCTCATCGAGGGGCTGCCGCTGCTGCGCCGCGTCGGCACGCGCGTCGCCGCGCGCCTTCCCCGGACGGCCGTCGTCACGACGACCGGCGGCGGCGCCGCCATGGTGGTCGACCAACTCGGCCTGCGCGGCATCGAGGTCGCCGTCCCGAGCGAAGCCACGATGGCGATGCTCGCCGAGCGCGGCGTCTCGGCGCCGCGCGGCCGGATCCTCGACCTGACGCTTGCCGGCACCCGGCCGGCCATCATGTCGGCCGCGCTCGAGACGTTGCTCGCAGCGCCGGAATTCGACCTCGTGGTCGCAGTCGCGGGCTCGTCGGCGCGCTTCCAGCCCGAGCTCCTGGTCCCGGCGATTGCCGGGGCCGCCAGCAAGGCCGATCGGCCGCTGGTCGCCTTCGCGGCGCCCGAGGCGCCGGAGGCGCTGCGGCGGCTCGCGGAGGCGGGCGTGCCGTGCTTCCGCACCCCGGAGGCCTGCGGCGACGCCGTGGCGGCGATCTTCGGCCGCCGCGCGGCAAAGCCGATGGCGCCCGCCGTGGCCCGCGCGACACGCGAACGACAGCTCGACGAGGCGGAAGGCTACGCGGTCCTTTCGGGCTTCGGCCTGCCGGTCGCACAGCATGCCGTGGTCGAGCCGGACGCGGAGGCATCGCCTGTCCCGTATCCGGTCGCCGTCAAGCTGCTCTCGGCAGAGGTGCTGCACAAGACGGAGCTCGGCGGCGTCGTGCTCGGCATTGGCGACGACGACGCGTTCCGAGCCGCTGTCGGGCGGATCAGCGAGGCTGTCCCGAAGGCGGCGCCCGGCGTCGCGGTCGAGCGCCTGCTGGTCCAGTCCATGGCGCGCGGCCTCGGCGAGGTGCTCCTCAGCGTGCATCGTGATGCGGATGCCGGGCTGGTCGTGATGCTCGCGGCCGGCGGCATCCTGGCCGAGATCCACGAGGACCGCAGCCTCCGTCTTGCGCCGGTCGACCGGACCGAGGCCGAGGCCATGATCAGCGAGGTGAAGGCGCTGCAGGCGCTCGCCGGCTATCGCGGACGGCCCAGGGGAGATCTCGCGGCCCTGGCCGACGCCATCGTGGCGATCTCGCAGGCCGGCCCGGAGATCATCGAGGCGGAGATCAATCCGCTCATTGTCCTGGCCGAAGGCCAGGGCGTAGTCGCGGTGGATGCGGTGCTGCGCGTCGCGGAGGAGGAACGATGATCGAGACGCTCGCTGAGCGCGTGAACGGAAACGAGCACCTCGTCCATCGAGGGCGCTTCGTCGATACGACCTTCCTGCTCGGAGTCGGGGATGAATCCTGGCTCGTCCGCATCGATGCGGGGCGTATCGCCGAGGTCAGGAAGGGTCCGTTCGTGATGCCGCGCTGGACCTTCGCGCTCCGTGCTTCGGCCGAGGCATGGCAGAGCTTCTGGTCCCCGACGCCGCCGCCCGGATATCACGACCTGTTCGCGCTGATCCGGTTCAAGCGCCTCGCCGTGGAGGGAGACATGCACCCCTTCATGGCCAATCTCTTCTACTTCAAGGGCGTGCTCGGCGCGCTGAGGAGCGCCGCATGAGCGCCGTGTTCGAACCCGTCACCGGCCGCTACCTGCGCCTCGACCTGCTCGGCAAGCCCCACCGGCTCTATGTCGAGGAGGCCGGGGAGGGCGTGCCGCTGCTCTGCCTGCACACGGCGGGCAGCGACAGCCGGCAATACCGGGCGGTGCTCAACGATCCCGAGATCCTGCGCAACTTCCGCGTCATCGCCTTCGACCTGCCCTGGCACGGCAAGTCCTCGCCGCCGGCGGGGTGGCACGAGCAACTCGAATACCGCCTCACCTCGAAGGATTATGCCGAGATCGTCATCGGGGTCGCGGATGCGCTCGGCCTCGACCAGCCGGTCGCGATGGGCTGCTCGATCGGCGGCCGCATCGTGCTGCAACTCGCGCTCGACCACCCGGACCGCTTCGGGGCCGTGATCGGCCTGCAATCCGGCGGCCATGTCGACCCGTACTACGACACGCAATGGCTCTACCGGCCGGACGTGCACGGGGAGGTCTCGGCGGCCGTCGTGTCGGGCCTGATCGGACCGAACGCCACCGACGAGCATCGCTGGGAGACGCTCTGGCACTACATGCAGGGCGGCCCGGGCATCTTCAAAGGCGACCTCTATTTCTACAAGGTCGACGGCGACATCCGGGGCCGGCTGCCGCAGATCGACACGAGCCGCTGCCCCGTCCATCTCTTGACCGGGGAATACGATTACAGCTGCACGCCGGAGGACACGCTCGCCGCTGCGGCCAGCATTGAGGGCGCGAGCGCGGTCATCATGAAGGGGATCGGGCATTTCCCGATGAGCGAGGATCCGGAGGGCTTCCTCGGCCATCTGCGCCCCGTCCTCGCCCGCATCCTCCAGGATCGCCGCTCGTGAGAGACCGGAACGCCGCGCTGGCGGCTTATCCCACCCTGCAGCTCTTCATCGCGGGCCGCTGGGTCGGGGGGGAGGGGCATCAGACGATCCCCGTCCTCGATCCGAGCACCGAGGCGGTGCTGGGCGCGCTGCCACAGGCGAGCGAGGTCGACCTCGATGCCGCCATCCAGGCCGCTGCGGAGTCCTTCCCAGCCTGGCGCGACACGTCTCCGCTCGCCCGAGGGCGGTTCCTGCGCGATGCGGCCGCCCGGCTTCGGGCCGCGAAGAGCGAGTGGGCGGCGCTGATCGCCCTGGAACTCGGCAAGCCTTTCGCCCAGGCCGAGGCAGAGGTCGAGACGGCCTGCGAGATGTTCGAGTGGGCGGCTGAAGAAGGCCGTCGCCTCTATGGCCGTGACATCCCGGCTCGCAGCGCCGGCCTGCGCATGACGGCGATCTCCGACCCGGTGGGTCCCGTGGGAGCGATCGGCGGCTGGAACGCGCCCGCCATCACGCCCGCCCGCAAGATCTCCGGCGCGCTGGCGGCCGGCTGCACGATCGTGCTCAAGCCGTCGGAGGCGACGCCTGCCTCCGCTCTCATGATCGCACGCGCCTTCGAGGCGGCCGGGCTTCCGGCCGGCGTGCTCAACATCGTATTCGGGGACCCGCCCGCCATCGGCCGCCGCTTCGCGACCGATCCGCGGCTTCGGCTCCTGACCTTCACGGGCGGCACGCAGGTCGGCAAGGAGCTCTCTGCGCTCTGCGCCGGCACGATGAAGCGCATGGTGATGGAACTCGGCGGCCACGCGCCCGTGCTGGTCTTCGCCGATGCCGACATCGAGGCGGTGGCGCACTCCGGCGTGACGGCGAAATACCGCAATGCCGGCCAGGTCTGCACCTCGCCGACGCGCTTCCTGATCGAGGCACCGGCCTACGCGCGCTTCGTCGAGGCATTCAGGTCGGCCGCGCGGGCCGTGAAGGTGGGCGACCCCTTCGAGCCCGACACCCAGATGGGCCCGCTCCAGAACGCCCGGCGCGTGTCAGCGATCAGGGCGCTTGCCGACGATGCGCGGGCTCTCGGGACGGTCACCGAAGGCGAGGCTCCGGCCGGCCCAGGCTTCTGGCAGCCACCGATCGTCCTGTCCGATCTGCCGCCGCAGGCGCGGGCCTGGCACGAAGAGCCGTTCGGGCCCCTCGCGATTCTGCAGCCTTTCGACAGCGCGGACGCGGCGATCGCCGAGGCGAACCGGCTGAGCGTCGGTCTCGCCGCCTATGCCTGGACGGGTTCGCTCAGGACGGCCGAGCGGCTGGCGCGCGAGATCCAGGCCGGCAGCCTGGCGGTCAACCACTGGGCCGCCTCGTTCCCCGAGACGCCCTTCGGCGGCATCAAGGAGAGCGGCTTCGGGCTGGAAGGCGGCCAGGAGGGGCTTCAGGCCTTCCGGCAGCAGCGCTTCGTCTCGGTTCAGTCCTGACGGGCGCCCGCATAGGCCAGGCCGGTCCCTGCCGGGATGGCGCTGGCGACCGGCACCCGCGGCCGCCTCACTTCCCGAAGGGTGTCGTCAGCTCCGTCTCGCTCGTGTCCACGACGAACACGGCGAGGAGCTTTGCGGGCTGCGTGTCGCTGGCGTTCGCGCTGACGCGGTGCCGGTCTCCCGGTAACTCGGAGAAGCTCTGTCCGGCCGTGTAGGTCGCGACCGGTCCGTCATTGACCTGGCTGCGGATCGCGCCCTCGAGCACGGTCGCGTAGACGAAGGCGGACTTCGCATGCGTATGGCCGGCGGAATGTCCGCCCGGACCGTATTCGACGAGCACCCCCTTGATGCTCTTGCCCGGGACGTTGGGCAGTTCGTGCTCGTAGACGAGCGTGACCTTGGCGTTCTTGTCCCCGGGCGCCTCCGCGCCAGCGCCGCCGACCGCGAGGATGACGGCAAAGAGGGAGCAAAGGCTGCGCTTCATGAAGCCCTCCTTTGATTTGGGAGGCGGATGCGACCGAGGCGGGCTTCGCCAGCGAGATGCGAAGCCGCGAAGGTGCGGGCGAGCGTGGGCCGAGGCCCGATCGAAGCATCTCGGCCCATGCTCATCAAGAGCTGGCCGGCTTCGCCCAGCAGCGCAGCGGACCTCGTCGGGCCCGAGGGAAGCGTGCCTGCGTCGGAGCGGCTTTCGCCTCGGCAGCCGCCTGGGCAAGGAAGGTGCGCTAAAGCAAATCCGTAGGTAATTGCCTCTATGTTTGCGTCGGGATTTGCCGATCATGCGTAGTGCTTCCCCGCATTTTGTTTCTGGTTGCCGCATGTACAATGATTTTGCCACATTAAGTAAATGATTGGCAGGGCGTGAGCTTCGGCTTGCCACCTCAGGGAGGGTGTGATGCTCGGCAAATGTAGCAGTGCTTTGGCTGTGACGGGAATGCTCGCCTTCGGGTTGACGCTGTACAGCGAAGCAGCGTTTGCGGCCTCGAGGGCGGCTACGATGCAGAAGTGCAACAACCTGGCTCAGTCGAAGGTCCGCAGCAGCGAGAGGAACGCTGACCGCAATCGGACTGCCATCTACAAATCATGCATGACCAGAGCGGGCCACCGACCCTGACATCATTCGAGTTCGGCGGCGCATCGAAGCCATTGCTTCGGTGCGCCATGTCTGCGTGCCTGCGCGGCCCCGTCGCGTGATGGAGGCCGGTCGCTGTTCTCGCGACCGGATTGCGCTCACAGAGCCAGGGCGATCCACATCAGCGTAAGCGCCATCAAGCAGAGGCTCGCCACCGCCCAAAGCCGAAGCCTCTCGTCGGTCGCCTCCACGATTCTCGCCGGGACCGCAGCCGCCGATTGCAGCGGTTTGACGATCGGGAGGATCGGCTTCCAGTGGATCACGGTTGCGAGCGGGGGAGCCCAGCGCCCCATGAGCATCGCGACGAGGAGGCCGGCCGGGATCGGCCATAGAGCCTTGAGAAGCGCGCCAAGGAGGTCCGAGCCGGTAGGCATGGCGGCGGGAACGGCAAGGAGCGCCTGCCAGGGCAGAAGACCGAGCAGGAGCGAGCAAAGCGCAAGCGCGAGGGCTGCGGCTTCGGCGAGCTTTTGGGGTGGAGCCCGCCGGGCGATCGGCTCATCTGCCGGCATGAGCCCGTGAAGGATGACAAGCACGACGTAGCTGCTGGTCAGGACGGCGCTCGCCTGGATCAAAGCGGCCCACCACCACTGCCCTTCGGAGGCCTCGAGCAGCAGGGCTTTCGCCAGGTACGCCCCGCTCGCCGGCATCCCGACCAGGGCGAGGCCTCCGAGCGCGAAGGCCAAGAGGCTGATGGGCGCGACGCCTGCCGCGCCGGCGAGCCCGGCCGTCCGATCGTGGCCGAGAGCCGCATAGATGGAGCCGGCGGCGAGGAACATGGCGGCCTTCGCGGTGCCATGAGAGATCACCTGGATCATGCCGCCCGCGAGGGCGACTTCGCTCGGCGGCTGCGCGCCGCTCGAGGGGAAAGCCACTGGATACAGCAGGAAGAGAAAGCCGATCTGAGCGACCGTCGAATAGGCCACCATCAGCTTGAGCCTCTCCTGGCGCAGCGCCAGGACGTTTCCGAGGACAAGCGCTCCCGCACCCAGCACGCCCAGGAACTCGGCTCCTCCCCGACCGGTCACCCCGGGCATCGCGTCGAACCAGAGCCGGACGGTGAGGAAGAACGACCCTTTGACGACGAGAGCCGAGAGCAGCGCGCTCGCGGCAGCGGGCGCACCGGCATGGGCCGGCGGCAGCCAGAGATAGAAGGGAAACAGCGCCGTCTTCGCCAGGAGGCCGAAGGTCATCAAGGCCGCCGCGATCACCGCGATCGGCTCGCCATCGACCCGGGCCGCGAGTTGTCCGATGTCGAGCGTGCCGTAGCCGCCGTAGATGAGGACCGCGCCGAGCAGATAGAGCATCGAGCCGAGAAGGGCGAACAGGAGGTAGCGGAAGGCCGCCTCCAGCGTCTCTTTCCGGCCGTCCAGGCAGACCATCGGCACGGCCGCGAAGGTCAGGAGCTCCAGGGCGACATAGAGATTGAACAGATCGCGCCCGACGAAGATGGCGTTCAGCGCACCCCAGACCGCGAGGAAGAGCGTCCAGAACATGAGAGGCCGGCGCTCTTCCGGCCGGCCCGGCGGCTGGCGAAAATCCGTGATCGCGTAAAGCGCAATTCCGCCCATCACGACCGCCACGGTCGCCATCATGGCGGCCGAGAGGCCATCGGCACGCAGCGACAACCCGAGCGGCGGCGACCAGCCCCCCACGTCATAGACGATGGCGCCGCCGTTCCGGACGACGGCGACGACTACGGCCGCGGCGATGACACACGAGATCGCAATCGCGACCGACGCGACGCGCCCTACATACCGCCCCCCGAGAGCCAGCCCGAGCAGCGCACCGGCATACGGAACGATCAATCCCAGGACGAGGAGATAGCCGCCAGCACTTGTCCCGTGGGTGGCGGGCAACGCGACCTCCCTACGGGGCCGCGTCGGAAGCGGCGGACGAACGGGCACCGTCCCCTGATCCGCTGCTGTCCGGGGCGAGCCGGAGCAGCAGCGCGACCGCCATGGCGCTAGCGGAAAAGCCGACGACGAGCCCCGTGATGATCAGCGCGTGCGGGACGGGATCTCCGCTGAACCCTGCCGCGGCGCCGCGTCGGGCGATGACGCCGAGCAGCAGAAAGACCCCGCTGCCGAACAGGTTGAAGGCAAGGATCCTGCGAAGCGGGTCGGCATGAACGATGAGGCTGAACAGGCCGATTCCGACAAGAGCTGCGGCCGCGACACCGTAGAGCGCGGCGCTCACGAGGGCATTCTCCGCGCTGGCGGGCCCACGACCAGCAGGGCGAGGGTTGCCGCAAGCGAGAGCATGAGAACCATCTCCAGGCCGACGATCAGCAGCTTCGCGTAGGGCTCAGGAAAGGCGAGGAAGCTTCCTGCGAGCGGGAAGCCCGCAAGCCCCACGGCGATGAACAGGGCAGGGCCTGCCGCCAGGAGGATGCGCAGCCCCGGCCGGCCCACGCGAGGTGGCCGGGCGAGCCCCGCGGCCATCACCAGGATCCACATGGCGGCCAGGATCGTGGCTCCCTGGAACTTGCCCCCCGGAGCATCGGCGCCGGCCCATACGATATGGACGCCGACCACGATCCCGAGCGGCGGCAACATGCGGCCAAGGAGAACCAGCGCCTCGTCCCGGGCGGAGCCGGATCCCCGCCCGGGGAGGCCGCCCCACCACGGGTCGGGGGTCAACGACCACACGCCGACAAGGGCGAGGAGCATCACGATCGTTTCGAGCAGGGTGTCTAGCGCTCGATAGCCGAGGAGGACGGCCGTGACGGGATTGCCGAGGCCGAAAGCCGATAGGTTCTCGGCGGCGGCAGCCGCGAGGGTCGGGGGCGGATCGGGAAGGCTGAGGACGACGGCTCCGAGGATGATCGACACCGCCGCGCAGAGCGCGGCCGCAAGGGCACGCTCGGTCTTGCCGGAGGCTTCCGCGAGCGTGCTTCCAAGCCCCCGCATGCGCTTGGCTGCGATCAGCATCATCACGCCCATCATGCCTCCGCCGATGGCCGCTTCCGTGAGCGCGACGTCGACGGCGCCCAGGCGGACCCAGACGAGCGCCACCAGCATCCCGTAGCCGACGAACCCGACCGCCGCCGAGAACGTCGCGCGCACGAGGATCATCCAGAGCGCGATCGCCAGGACCGTCAGGGCGAGTGCGGCGTCGAAGACGAGCCCGAGCGTCATCGTGGGTTCCTCGCCCGCATGACCTGGGCGGCGATGAGCTGCGTCACGGCTGCACTGGAGAGCAGGACGAGCAGCCAGATCGCGATCAGCTTCAGTCCGCCGAGCACGCCGCCCGCCTGCGGCAGAAGCCCGATCACGACAAGGCCGACACCCATATTGTCGGCCTTCGTCAGGGCATGCAGCCGCGTAAGCGCGTCGGGGAAACGCAGCAGGCCGACCGTTCCGGCCAGAAGGAAGAACAGGCCGGCCGAGATTGCGACGACGCTGAAGCCGTGGGTCAGGAGTGTCACCGGTCGTCCCCCCTCGAGACATCGGCCTCTCTCGCGAATGCGGCTGCGGCAAACGGGGCGAGCAGCGCGATCAGCAAAGCGAGGTCGTCCGCGCCGGGCTCCCCGGTCGCCGCTCCGGCCAGCAGCACGGCGGCGATGCCGCCGGTCCCGAGGAGCTGCGCCGACATGATGCGATCGACATCGCTCGGTCCTCTCAGGATCCGGAGGAGACCGATCCCGACCGCCAGAAGGGCGACAGCCGCAGCCGCGTTCAGGAACTCGGCCATGAATGACGATCCTGCCGGAGCGCGCCCGCAAACAGCGCCTCGTCTGCCGCCAACTGAGCCTGGATCGGTTGCCCGACATCAAGGCAGTGAACCAGGATCGCGCCGGACGCATCCGTGCCGGCCGGCAATGTGCCGGGCAGAAGACTTTCGAACGCACAGAAGGCGGTTCGCGAAGACGCCGTGGTGAGAGAAGTGGGGTATTGCACGAAGCCTGGACGGAGCGGCAGGCTCGGAGCGAAGGCCCGTCGCGCGACAACGATCCCCGCCCGGAGGGATTGTGGCAGGAAGCGGAGGACGAGCCGCAGCAAGGGGCGGAGCCGCAATCGTCCCGCGGCCGGGGGTGCGAGACGCAGGCTCGCCCAGGTGGCGGCGGCTGCCGTGCAGAAGCCGATGACCGTATCGGCAAGCCCGACGCCCGCTACGGAAAGCCAGAGACACATGAGCGCGAACAGCCTCGCCGCGATCCGTGATGTGCCGGCGCCCTGCCAGAAGTGCGGGGTGAACGCCATCGCCGTACCTACCTCGCCCGCCTCACCCCGCCGCCTTCGCCATGACGCGCCCCTCCGCCCGTTCCAGCGACGGTGAAGCGGCCGCTTCTTCGCCGCGGAACCAGGTGACGTAGAGCGTCGGCAGGAAGACGAGCGTCAGAAGGGACGCCACGAGCAGCCCTCCCATGATCGCGAAGGCCATGGGTCCCCAGAAGACGGTCGGCGCGATCGGCATCATGCCGAGCACGGTGGAGCCCGCCGTCAGCAGGATGGGGCGCACGCGCGAGTTGCTCGCGCTGACCACGGCGTCCCAGACGGAGCGTCCCTCGTCGCGATCCGCCTCGATCTGCGTGAGCAGGATCACGGCGTTTTTGGCCACCATGCCGAGCAGCGACAGAATCCCAAGGATGGCGACGAAGCCGAGGGGCCGGTTGAACAGCAGCAGAGCCAGGACGACCCCGATGATGCTGAGCGGCACGACGGCGAGGACGAGCGCCACGCGCTGGAAGCTCTGCAGATGGAACATCAGGACAGTCAGCGTGATCAGGAGCATGACGGGAACGACCGCCACCACGGAAGCGCGGGATTGAGCGCTCTCCTCCGCGATCCCGCCGGTGGCGATGCGGTAGGGCCGCCGAAGCCCGCCGTTCAGCTCGGCGATAGCAGGCGCGAGCTCGGACACGACGGCCTCCGGCAGCACGCCATCGCTCACGTCCGCCCGCACGGTGAGGGTCGGCATGCGGTCGCGCCGCCAGACGAGCGGCAATTCCTGCTCGTAGCTGAAGGTCGCGAACTGGCTGAGCGCCACCGTGCGGCCGCTGGGCAGCGGGACCTGCAGGTTCCGCAGGGTCTCGACCGAGACCCGCTGATCGGCCGTTGCTCGTGCGACGACGTCGACCAGGTAGATGTCGTCTCTCACCTGAGTGACCGGCGCTCCGGCGACAGTGGCGTTCAGGGTGGCCGCGAGGCTCTGGGAGCTGAGCCCGAGCATCCGCGCCTGGTCCTGATCGATCCGGACGCGAAGCTGCCGCGTCGGCTCCATCCAGTCGTAGTTGATGTTCCTCGGCCGGCCGTCCGCAGCGACCGCCTGCGCCACCCGGAGCGCCAACGCTCGCACCTGTTCCGGGTCAGGCCCGCTCACCCGGTACTGGATCGGCCAGCCGACCGGTGGCCCGAGCTCGAGCGGGTAGACCCTGCTCACGGCATCCGGGAAGTTCTCGGCGAGGACCTTGGCCAGCTTGGCCTGCAAGCGATCCCGTCCCGCGACGTCCTTGGCGACGATCACGGTCTGCGAGAAGAAGTCGTTGGGAAGCTGGACGTTGAGCGGCAGGTAGAAGCGGATCGCGCCGCGGCCGACATAGGTGCTCCAACGATCCACATCGGTGTCGCCCTTGAGCACCTCATCGAGGCGCTTCGCCGTGTCGTCGCTCGCGTAGATCGATGCGTTTTGGGGAAGCGTGAGATCCACGATCAGCTCCGGCCTGTCGGAGGCCGGGAAGAATTGTTGCGGCACGAACCGGATCGCGAAGAGAGCGAGGCCGAACGCCCCGACCGTCAGCCCGATGGTCAGCCAGCGCCTCCGCATGGCGGCCTGCAGGAACGGCACGTAGAGACGCTCGAGAAGCCCGGGCTTGCCCGTCGATCCTTGTTTCGGCGCGCGCACGATCGCCTTTCCGATCAGGGGCGCGAAGATCACGGCAACGAACCAGGAGACGACAAGCGCGATCGCGACGACTGCGAAGATGGAGAAGGTGTATTCACCCGCGGTGCTCTTCGCGAAGCCGATCGGCACGAATCCCGCGATGGTGATGAGCGTGCCGGCCAGCATGGGCGTGGCGAGGGTGCGGTAGGCGTAGGTCGCGGCCTCGTCCTTGGTGTCTCCCGCCGCGAGCCGGCGGATCATCGCGTCGACCGTCGTCATCGCGTCGTCGACGAGGAGCGTGAGGGCTATGATGAGCGCCCCGAGCGACACGCGATGGAGGTCGATGCCGAACAGCGACATCACCAGGAAGACCACCGCGAGCGTCAGGGGGATCGCGAGCGCCACGACGGCGCCCGGCCGGACCCCAAGGCTCACGAAACTCACGACGATGATGATGGCGATTGCCTGCCACAGCGAGGACGTGAATTCGTTGATGGCAGTGTCCACGGTGACGGCCTGGTCTGCCACCAGGGTCGGCTCGATACCGACCGGAAGTTCCGCGACGATCTCGGCCATGGTCGTCTTGATGTTGCGACCCAGCGCCAGGATATCGCCGGCCTCGCGCATCGCGATCGCGATGCCGATCGCGGGCTGGCCATCGACGCGGAAGAGCGGCTGCGGCGGATCCGCGTAGCCGCGCCGCACCTCGGCGATGTCGCTCAGCCGGACCATCCGCCCGCCGACGGCGAAGTTTACGGCAGCGACATCCTGCACGGTCTCGAAGGCACCGGAGACCCGTAGCAGCAGCCGCTCCCGCCCGGTCTCGATGACGCCGGCGGGACGGACCACGTTCTGCGCCCTGAGCGTCGCGATCAGCGACGAGTAGTCCAGCCCCAGCCCTGCGAGGCGCTGCGTCGAGAACTCAAGGAAAATCTGCTCGTCCTGGGCGCCCAGGATCTCGATCTTCGAGACGTCGGGCACGTCCAGGAGGCGCGAGCGGATGTCCTCGGCGTGGTCCCGTAGCTCGCGGTGCGTGAAGCCGTCCGCCCTGAGGCCGTAGATGATGCCGTAGGTGTCCCCGAAATCGTCGTTGAAGCCGGGCCCCACGACTCCCGAGGGGAGCGTGTGGCGGATGTCGCCGACCCGCTTGCGAACCTGGTACCAGAGGTCGGGCACCTCCCGTGGGGGAGTGGAGCCCTTGAGGTCGACGAAGATGGTCGTGACGCCGGGACGCGTGAAGCTGCGGACCGTGTCGAGATGGGGTGTCTCCTGGACGGCGCGTTCGATCCTCTCCGTCACCTGCTGCAGCGTGTCGTCCATCGTGGCGCCTGGCCAGGCCGCCTGTACGATCATGGTGCGGAACGTGAAGGCGGGATCTTCGGCTCGCCCGAGGCGCAGGAATGCCAGCACTCCCGCCAGAATGGCGGCAGCCATCAGAAAGATCACGAGCGAGGGGCGCCGGATCGACCATTCGGACAGGTTTGGGCCGATCACGACGGGGCCCCGAGCAGGCGCACCTTCTGGCCTGGCCGCAGCGCCTGCACGCCGGCCGTGATCACGACATCGCCGGGCTCGATTCCGCGAGAGACGAGAACGCGGGCCTGGTCGAAGCGCGCGATCTCGATGGGGCGGAGCGCGACCGTCATGTTCGACGCGTCCACGACCCAGACCGCCGGCTGCCCCTCGCTGCCAGTCAGTGCGCTTGCCGGAACTGCAACCTCGCTGCCGCGGTCGAGCCGCATGCGGCCCGTGACCGTGGCTCCGAGCCGCATCTGCGGTGGCGGGTCGGTGAGCCCAACTCGGACCTGGAACGTGCCGGTGGCCGGGTCGGCGCGTGGAGACAGCTCCCGGACCCGCCCCGTCGCGATCGCCTCTGGATCCATCGTCAGGGCAACCTCGACGACCGGGTCGGCAGGCGCCTGATCCTTCACCTGCGGCGGAACGTCGAACACCGCGTCACGCCCGTCCTTCCGGGCGATCTGGACGATCATCTGTCCAGCCCGCACGACTTCGCCGGGCTCCGCGCCGCGGGCCGTGACCGTGCCGGGAGCATCGGCGGCGAGATCCGTGTAGCTCAGCCGGTCTTGCGCGATGCTGAGCTGCGCCTGCGCGCTGTCGAGCTGGGCCTGGGTGGTGTTGCGTGCCTGGAGGGCCTGGTCGTAGCGTACTCGGGTCGTCCACCCCCCTGCGAGCAGCTGGCGCTGGCGATCGTAGTTGTTGCTCGCCTCGTCGAATTGACCGCTCGCGGCCAGGACCGCAGCCTGGGCGGCTCTCAGGGCATTCCTTTCGTTCTCCGGATCGAGGCGGGCAAGTACCTGGCCCGGCTTGACCGTATCCCCGACATTGACCGGCCGCTCGATCATGCGGCCGTCGATCCGGAACCCGAGATTGACCTCGGTTTGCGCCTGGACCGTCCCGGTCAGCGTGACGGTCTCTCCGCCTTGCTCCTTGGTGATCGTGATCACCCTGACCGGCCGAGGCTCCGGTGCCGGAGGGGCCTCGGCGCGGTTGCAGCCGCTGAGCAGCGCGAGCCCGATGCTAGCGACCAAGGTCGTCGCCCCCGGGGCGGCGATTCCCTCCCTGGGGAGCTTCGACCTCGCCGAGCGGGCTCGGCGCCTCCCTGAGTCCAAACGCATCGATCACTCCAGTCGCCTGCGCTGGATCGCAATTCTGCGGAGACTGCGCGCCCAATCCTCTCTTCCGGCCCGGGCTCGGAACGAGGAGACGATCCTCCCCGCCGTCATTTAGTTTCTTGATCTATCCAAGATGACCGATCGAAAATTCAAGGCAGCCTCCGGCTGTCCGGAACAGTAGTCAATCGGGGTTTTCACTGGGGGTACTTAGAGCATTTCCCCAATGTGGCCTCTGGCCTGGAGATGTGCACATTCGGGCGCGGGCTAGGATTGCTGGCCGATCTTCGCATCGTCGCATGACGACACACATCGATCTGCTCGGACGCAGTCTGGTCTCAGCGCTGAAAGTGCCTGTTTAGGGAGGCTCGTGAGACATCGGCGACGCGCCAACTAGTTGCCGACGCCAAGCACAATTCAGGAGAGAGAGATGTCCTCGCTTGCATCCGCTCCCGCGCAAGAGAGCGCCCGAGCCGCGTCAACAACGCAGAAACTCCCGCTCTTCGCGCTGACCGGCATGGTCGTTGGCTCGATGGTCGGGTCCGGCATATTCTCGCTGCCCCGCACCTTCGCAATCGCGACGGGCCCGTTCGGCGCCATCATCGCCTGGACCATCGCGGCGGGAGGCATGTACACGCTCGCGCGCGTCTTCCAGCTTCTTGCGGAACGCAAGCCCGAGATAGACGCGGGCGTCTACGCGTATGCCCAGGCGGGTTTCGGCAATTACCCGGGCTTCCTGGCAGCTCTCGGCTACTGGATCGGCAGTTGCATCGGCAACGTTTCGTACTGGGTGCTGATCAAGTCCACGCTCGGGGCGTTCTTTCCGGTTTTCGGCGACGGCAACACGATCGTGGCCATCCTGGTCGCCTCGGTCGGGATCTGGCTCTTTCACTTCATGATCTTGAGGGGTGTGCAGCAGGCCGCGTTCATCAACACCGTCGTGACGATCGCCAAGATCGTTCCGATCCTGGTGTTCATCGTGATCCTGTTTTTCTCCTTCAAAGCAGGCCTATTCCAGGGGAATTTCTGGGGTGGGCAAGGCATGCCGGAGACCACGCTTTTCGACCAGGTCCGGGCAACCATGCTCGTCACCGTCTTCGTCTTTCTCGGCATCGAGGGGGCGAGCGTCTATTCCCGCTACGCCAAGGAACGCTCGCATGTGGGCCTCGCCACGATCATTGGTTTTTTGGGCGTCACGTGCCTCATGGTCCTCGTCACGCTCCTTCCCTATGCCGTGCTCCAACGCGCCGATATCGCCGGGATGCGGCAGCCATCGATGGCGACGGTTCTCGAGGCCGTGGTGGGGCACTGGGGCGCCGTCTTCGTCAGTGTTGGCCTGCTCGTCTCGGTCCTGGGCGCCTATCTCGCCTGGTCGCTGATCTGCGCCGAGGTGCTGTCCGCGGCAGGTCGGACGAAGGACATGCCAAGCATCTTCGCCACGGAGAACGAGAACCGAGTGCCCGCGGCCGCACTGTGGCTGACGAACATCGTCGTCCAGCTCTTCGTCATCAGCACCTACTGGTCCACCGATGCATTCACGCTCATGCTGAACCTGACGAGCGTGATGTCGCTCATCCCGTTCTTCCTCGTGGCGGCCTACGCATTTCTCCTGATCCGACGCGGCGAAACCTACGACACCAGGGGCGAGGAGCGCCGACGCGACCTGATATTCGCCGGCATCGCGGTGGCCTATACGGTGTTCCTGATCTTCGCCGCCGGAACCAAGTTCCTGGTCTTGTCGGCCATTCTCTACGGCCCCGGAACGGTCCTGTACTTCTGGGCGCGGCGCGAGCAGGGAGCGCAGGTGTTCACGCCGATCGAATGGGGGATCTTCGCGGCCGCAATGGTGCTGTGCGCGATCGGCATCCACGGGCTCGCGACGGGGTACATCACGATCTGAGATCCTGCCTCGCACAGGCCGCAGCGGGCGGAGGTGCGGCTTCCTAAGGTGATTGGCGTGACCGGCCGACGCCTCAAGACCGTACCAGCCCTTGCCGGACGGCATAGCGTACGAGCTCGGCGAGGTTCTTCAGATTGAGCTTGCGCATCACAGAGGCCCGATGGGCCTCGACAGTCTTTACGCTCAGGTTCAGCTGCCGAGCGATCTCCTTGCTGCTGTAGGCGTCGGCGATGCGCTTGACGATCTCTTCCTCGCGGCGCGTGAGGGCGGACCCGCCGGTGGAGACCTCCACGAAGCTTGCCAGCAGGAGCTCGGAAATCTCGCCGCTGAAATACGGCTGCTTCATCGCGAGCGCCGCAAGGGCGTGGAGCAGATGCTCGCCCGCTTCGCTCTTATGGACGAAGCCGCGAGCTCCGGCCTGGAGCGCGCCGCAGAGCAGCGCCTGGTCGTCGTACTGCGTGAAGATCAGGATCTGGCAGTCGGGGCAGACCAGCTTGAGCTGGCGGGCTGTCTCCACGCCGTTGAGCCCCGGCATCGAGAAATCCACGATCGCGGCATCCGGCTTCTCGCGCCGGGCGATCTCGGCCGCACTGGAGCCGTCCTCCGCCTCGCCGCATACCTCATGCGAGCCGGATTCCTCGAGTAACGATCGGATGCCGCGCCGTACGACGGCATGATCGTCGATCAAGAGCACTCGCACGCCATGCTCCTCCGGACGCGAACTCCCCTTATCTTCCGGGCGCGTCCCGATTTGTACCCTAGGGGAAACACCTAGGGTCATCCGGCTTGCACGCCCGTGCCGAGACGCCTGCCTAGGCCTCCACGAGCTTGTTCCGGACGGCGTAGCGCACCAGCGCCGCCGTCGATCTCAGGTTCAGCTTGCGCATCGCGGACGATCGGTGCGTCTCCACGGTCTTCGCGCTGAGGGAAAGAAGGTCGGCAATCGACTTGTTGCTGTGCCCCTCGGCGATGAGCTGGACCACGCGTCGCTCGCGCGCGGTCAGGACATGGCGACCCTCGCGGTACTTGGAAACGTATGTCTCGAGCAGCGCCTCCGAGACCTTTCCGGTAAAGAAGGGGCGATGCTCGGCGAGACTCTCCACGGCCGTAACCAGGAGCTGCCGCGCATCTGACTTCAAGAGATATCCCTTCGCTCCCGCGGCGAGCAGGTCCCCGATGATCTCCTCGTTCTCGTGCATGGTGAAGATGAGGATCTCCAGCTTCGGCAGCTTGGCCCGCACGATGCGTGTGACCTCCACGCCGTTTGCGAGCGGAAGCGAGTAGTCGAGCACGGCGATGTCCGGCTGTGTTTCCACGGCCTTCTGGATGGCCGCCATGCCGTCCGAGGCTTCCGCGACGACTTCCCAGCCCGCACGCGCCTCCAGGATGCCGCGAACTCCGGACCGCACGACGTCGTGGTCGTCCGCAACCAGGATGCGGACCATGGCATGCCCTCCGCCTATGCCGCCGTCTGGCGACCATAGCTTACATTTGCTCGATCTCGTCCAAAACCGCGGGCGCCCCCCGAGGTCTCGAGTAGAAGCCCCACCGCTACGCCGCGCGGGCCGCGCCCGAGCCGTCCCTCGCGAGGGGAACGATGGCCATCAGCGTCGTGCCTGTTCCGCCGCTACGGACCGCCAGGTCGCCGCCGAATTGCCTCAGCCGGGCGCGCATCCCGGGCAGCCCAACCCCGACGGGCGCCTCCTCGATGTCACGGAGGCGCCCCGCCGTCCCCTTGATCCCGCGGCCGTCGTCACGAATGCACACGAAGAGCATGCCTCGCGCGAGCCGGGCGCGGACAGTGACGCTCGTGGCGCGAGCATGGCGGTGGGTGTTGGCGAGCGCTTCTTGCACGATCCGGAACAGCGCTCTCTGGAGATCCTCAGGAAGGCGATCCATGGCCGGGTCTGCCGCCAGGGTTGCGCGCAGGCCGGAGCGGCGGCCGAACCCTTCTACGAAGCCCCGCAGGGTAGCGCTGATGCCGTCGCGGTGCAGCCCCGGCGGATGCAGGAGGTAGGTGGAAATCCTGAGCTCCCGAAGGGCCTCGGAGAGACACTCCTCGATCTCGCGTCGGAGGTGGTCCTCGGCGTCGCTCCCGGGCGGAGGAAGCCGCGCCATTCCAAGGTTGGCGGCAACGAGGTGCTGCGAGGTGGAGTCGTGCAACTCGGCCGCGATGCGTTTTCGCTCCTCTTCCTGCGCCATCAGAAGCTGCCGGGACATCTCCCGAATTGCCTCCCGCGAGGCCCGCGCCTCGGTGACGTCGCGAAAGAACACGCTCACGCCGTCCTGGGACGGGTAGATGTGGTAGGAGAGCCAGCGCCCCTTCCGGATTCCTGAGGGAAGCTCCTCGTGGACGATCTCCCTCCGTTCCATCGCGCGGATGATTGCGGATCCGCACGGCTTCTCCGGACCGAACATGTGCTTCAGTCGCAGGCCGAGGGCGGCGCCCTCGTCTAGCCCGAGCCAGTCGAGTGCGGCCGAATTCGCCGCGGTCAGGCGATAGTCTCGGTCGAGGGTGCAGTAGCAGTCGCTGACGCTCGACAAGATCGAACGGAGCTGTGCGTTGAGACGAGTCAGCTCGTCCCGGTCCTGCAGCTCCGCCGTCACGTCGCGCGCGCTGCCGAAAAGGAGGACAACCCGATGGGTGGTCGGATCGCGCACCGGTGCGAGGCTGGTCCGCCATGAACGACGCCCCCCGGGAAGGTCGAGCACTTCCTCGTAGGTGATCGGCTGCCCGCGCCTCACGCATTCCCGGTACCTGGCCGTGACCGCCTGGGCGACGGCCGGCGGCAGACAATCGTGCGGGTCCCTGCCTTCGACATCGACAGAGCGGATGCCGGTCAGTTTCTCATGGGCAGGATTGATGCCGGCTATAAGGAAACGATCACCCGGCAGGACCTGGACGGTGAACAAGCTCTCCGGAGTATGCACCCAGAAGCTCTCGTGCCTCGCCACCGCGAACATCAGCTCGTCGTTCGCCTTGGTGGCCGTCTCGGCGAGAAGTCGCACCGGCAAGGAGAGCCTTCTCGCAAACGCCGAGGCGGCCAGCGCCGACGCGAGGACAAGCGCGAGTCCACTCAGCGAGATCTGTCGGACGGCCTGGTCGAACGGCTCGTCGAAAAACGTTTGAGGAACACGGACGACGGCTGTGAAGCCCGATGATCCTGATCGGTCATAGAACAATCGGTATCGCCCATCAGCCTGGACGGGGACATATTCGCCGGTGCGTCCCTCCAAACGTCCAAGTTCCATCCGAGGCGTTGGCCCCTCGCCGAAAAGAGGGGTGCGGCCGCTGCTCGCAACATGGGCCAGCGTGCGGTCGAAGAGGCTGGCCACCCATCCCGGCGAGAGTGGTTGCTCGTTCATGAGCGCGCTGAGGCGGGATTCTGAAAGCGAGACCGTCAGCGCCCCGTTCGGACGGCCCTCGCCATCGGCCGTCTTGACATGCACGGCCACCACGCTCGCCCCATTGACCCGGCTGACCACCCGGTCGGAAACCGCGAAGTCTTCCGTCCGTAGCCTCTCGATCGTCGCACCTACTCCAGGGAAGTCGGTCACGACCGGCAGCGTTGCGCCGAGCGGCTGGCGGGTATTCAGCAATTGCCTCTCCAGGTCCCATAGGATCAACCAGGAACCCTCCGGGAGGTCCGTCCTCTTCAGCTGCTCATAAAAGGTCGGCAGATCCCCATTCAGCCTTGCGGGCGATCCGGCCAGACCCTTGAGGAGATTCCTGGCGGCCACCGTTTCGCGCTCGAACACGCTGGAGATGAAGCCGGCATGCGAACGAGCGCGATGAACGAGGTCGGTGCGCTCGCCGGACGCACGAAGGAGGAGCAAAGCGACGAGCGGCACGAAGACGATGAGGGGCGCGAGCACGAAGTAGAGGAACAGCGACCGCGACCACGCTTTCCCGAGCGCGATGTCGACGCGCTCCGCCGGCCTGAACCCATCGGCGACCCTCGGCCGAGGCGAGCAGGATCGCTCGTGGACGCTCGACCACATGGCCGCCCCTCCAAGCAATCTTTTGCGCCTGGGCGGTGCTGGCGCCCAGGCGTCAGGCACTATCCTGCGCCGGAGACTCGATGTCCAGCCGAGATAAGGCCAGACATACTCATGCCACTGGTGCTGAGTCCGAGCGACTAAAGGGTCTGCCCCTGGATTTATGAGGGTTCTCCCTCGCATTTTCCTGAAAGTTGGTTCCGCTTATCAGACAGCGCCCGGCCGCGCTGAAGATCGTGGCGCGTTCTACATGCTACCCGCGGCACCTTACTGTCCGGCGGGGCGCTGGCGCAGTCGTTCTGGGCCGATTGCCCCCTCTTCATCGCGCGCCTGCAGGCCCATTCCGGGCATGATGGCCGATTGCCTCGGCAACCCTGCGCTCGATGTAGGGGTAGAACGGATTCGACGAAATCCGCACCAGCGCATCGAGCGGGACGACCAGGACGCCGCGCTCGCCGCGCGGCGTGAGGGAGCCGAGGTTGATCCCGAAGCTTTCGGTCATGTCCGGTTGCGAGCCGTAGAGCGGATCCGTCACGGGAAATGGCAGCGCGACGTGGGAGAGCGAGAATGCGGCAGGCGGGAACGATAAGCCCATCGGCGCCACCGCCTCGGCCGTCATGCCTGCTTCGATCCGCCGTTCGATGACTTCCAGCGAGGAGGGGTCAACGTTCGTGACGAGCGTCGTCCGGAACGCACGCGGGGCCGGAGGCAGGAGCCGTTCTACGATCGTTTCCATGGAACGGTCGATGAGGGGCCCCAGTCCGATCGCCCGGTTGAGGTCGAACAGGGTGAGCTCGCTGCCGTTCGCCGGAAGCCGGGTGTACAGGTTCGCGACGATCGCCCGAGTGCTGACCGTGAAGTCGACGACGGACTGGAAAGTATGGATCGGCGGGAGGGCGGCGATGCTGCCATCCGTGACCGCCCGGTTGACCTGGTCCTGGAGCGCCCGCGTGACCTGGTAGGCCTGTCGCGCCCCGTTCACGGGGAAAGAGTTGTACTTGAACGGGTTGAACTCCGAGACGACGTCCAGCCAGGCCGCCCGGGCGAAGGCCGGGAAGAAGGCGGGCAGCCCGGCAAGCCCGGCGTACCGGGCAAAGACCGTGATCCCGACCATGGGGGAGAGAAGCACGAGGCGCTCGGGGCGCGAAAGGTCGTCTCTGCGGAGCGCGTCCAGGGCATATTTGAGCGCCAAAGCCCCGCCATTCGAGAAGCCGACGACATGGAGCCGCTTGCCCGCTCCCGTCCGGCGAACGCCCTCCCGCACCGCCAAGCGGGTCGCCGCCATCCAGTCCTCCCACGTCACCTCGGTCAGGGCGGCGGGGACGGTTCCGTGGCCCGGCAGGCGGATGCCGATCGCCACGAAGCCGCGGTCTCGGTAGACGGCCGCGAGGTGCCGGAGGCTATAGGGCGCATCCGTAAGGCCGTGCAGGAACACGGCGGCCCCGATCGGCTCTCCATCGGGTTCGAGGATGTATGAGCGGTTCCAGTCGGTCCCGAAGCTTTGCGGGTCGACCACGCTCCCGATGACATAGCGGTTGACCGGGACGGCGGCCCCCGCCTCGGGAGCACGGAAGACCTTCGCCCGCACCTTGGCGAAGAGCTTCTCCTCCGCCTGCAGGTAACCCCTCCAGTCCGTGCCATCTATGGCGTCTGCGTCGAGGTCGTACGGCACATATGTGTGCCAGGGCTCCAGCGGCGACCCGCGCAGGGCATCCCAGGCCCGGAACGCGAGGCCCGCGACGACAAGGCATGCCGCCACGCACAGAAGAATTCCGGCCCCAATCGCGGCGCGTCTCACTGATTGGCGGACGATCGTTCGGCGGCTCACCGGGGCACGTCTTCTTGTGGACCTCGCCATCCTTGATGGGACGAGGACGCTCTTGTGCGGATCCCCGAACCCGCGGGGCCGTCGCGAAGGTTCGCCTCGCCCCCTCGCTCCCGCCATCGGGTGAAACCCCGAATGGGATCGGGAAGAGTACCGAGGGCGGCCTTCCCCTGGGCGCGCCCATGACGCAAAGGTGATGATCAGCCCGGCAGGCCAGGCTCTCGCCCGGCAGCGAGTTTCACCGCCTCGTCCGCTTTATCGGGTGGCCCAAGCAGCAGGGTGAGCCAGCGGGTCTTCGGGTACTTTGTGCAGAACACGCGCGGCTCGACGGAGCTCCCCACTACCGGCTGGATCAGGTCCAGGCTTGCCACTGCTTAACTCCGCTACGGTAACGCGCCTTCTCGGATCAACAAGAATGGACGTTGGCGGGCGAGGCCGTCGCATACCCGCGATCCCAGGCAATGGCCTCCAGTAAGCCGGAGAAAGATTTCGAAGTCTATTTCTGAGTTGCGCCGCCGGATGAGCGTTGCAATACTCTCAGTCGAACCCCCGTCAGAGGGGTCGCCGGAGGAACATCAATGAGGAGACGTGACGTTCTCGCAGGAGGGCTCGCGCTCTCCGCGACGGCGGTTGCGGCCCCCTGGGTTCGCGCGCAGAGCCAGATCACGCTGCACGGGGCATCGCAGTTCAACGACGACCACGCCTTCACGAAGGGGCTCGCCAAGTTCGCGGAGCTGACGCAGCAATATTACGGCAAGCCGATCAATTTCGTCCTTCATAAAAATTCCGAGCTCGGGCTCGAGAAGGACTACTTCGCCTATATGAATCAGGGGATCTCTGTCGATTACGCGATCGTGTCCCCGGCGCACATGTCGACGTTCTCGCGCGCGGCGCCCTTCATCGATGCGCCCTTCCTGTTCCGGGATCTCGCCCACTGGAACAAGGTGCTCGATGCAGACATCTTGAAACCCGTCGCCGACGAGATCGCTCAGAAAGCCGACGTGATGCTGGTCGGTTATGGCGGCGGCGGCGTTCGCAACATCTTCTCCAACAAGCCCGCGACGAACCTCGCCGAGCTCAGGGGCTTGAAGGTGCGCGTGCAGGGGGCCCCGATCTGGAGTCGCACTTTCCAGGCGATCGGCATGGCGCCGACGGTCATCGCCTACAACGAGATCTACAACGCTATCCAGAACGGTGTGATCAACGCTGGCGAGAACGAGGCTGCGGGCGTCGAATCCATGAAGTTCTTCGAGGTCGGCCCGAACCTCCTCCTCACTCAGCACGCGATCACCATCCGGCCGATTTGCTTCTCCGGAAAGACTTACAAGCGACTTCCCGCCGACCTGCAGGCGGCCGCCGTAAGGGCCGGCCGCGAGGCCGGCGCCCATGCCAGGCAGATCGAGTCGTCCGAGGATTCACAGAAGATCGATGCGCTGGAAAAGGCTGGAAAGCTGAAGAAGATCGCATTCACCGAGCGCGAGCAGATGAAGAAGCTCGTCGATCCGGTCATGGCGAGCTACGCCAAGGAGATCGGCGCAGACAAGATCTACGACCAGCTGAACGCCGTTACCTGATCGGCCTCCCTCTTCGCTCTCCAAAGTCCGTGCGGCGGTGACGTCCATGCGCACCATCATCGACGCCTACCACAAGCTCCTGACTTGGCTTCTCGTCGCAACCGTCGCGATCCTGATCATCCCCGTCAGCCTTCAGATCTTGTCGCGGTACACGCAACTCTTCCCCGCCTATATCTGGACGGAGGAGATGTCTCGCTTCCTCTTCATCTGGATGGTGATGATCGGGGCTATGATCGGCGTTCGAGAGCGCACTCATTTCGAGGTTGACGTCTGGCCGGACCTTGGCCCACGCGCCGGAGCATTGCTGCGCATCAGCGCCAACATCTTCGTCGTGATCTTCGCTCTCGTGTTTCTCTACTGGGGTTTCAAGTTCTTGATGTTCGGCTGGTACCAGACCTCGGAACTGGCCGATCTGCCAATGGGCTACATCTTTGCGGCCTGGCCAATCGCCGGCGCGACATGGCTGCTGTTCCTGGGCGAAGCATTCTTTGACGATCTGAGGACGCTCGCAGGCAAGGCGCCGCTGACGCCCGAGACGCCGGACCCCGAGACCGGGCTCGTGGCCGGGCAGACAGCTGAATGATGCTGCACGGGATCCAGGCTGTCGCCCAAACCTTCCGGGGAATGATCACGCCGTCGCAGCCCAACGCGGATTCTCGCCCTTGACCAGCGCTCTTCTCTCGCCAGGCACCGCGGCGCTCGTCCTCTTCGGCGTGTTCTTCGTGCTTCTTGTTCTGCGAGTCCCGGTGGCCTTCGCGCTAGGCCTCGCATGCCTTCCTCTCCTGATGGTCGAGGAGAGGCTCTCGCCGCTGGTGCTCTTCAACGAGACCTTCAAGGCCTACAATTCCTTCATCCTGCTCGCGGTGCCGCTCTTCCTCCTCACTGCGAACCTGATGAGCGTGGGCGGCATCACGGACCGCCTCGTGCGGCTATCGCGGGCGCTCGTCGGCAACTTCCCGGGTGCGCTCGCGCAAATCAACGTGATCCTCTCGGTCTTCTTCGCAGGCATTTCCGGTTCATCCACCGCCGATGCGGCGAGCCAGTCGAAGATCTTCATCGATGCGCAGACACGGGAGGGCTACGATCTCTCCTTCTCGATCGCCATCACGGCAGTCTCGGCGGTGCTCGCGGTGATCATCCCTCCTTCGATCCTCATGATCGTCTGGGGTGGCGTGATCTCCGTCTCGATCGGCGCGCTGTATCTCGCCGGCGTGATCCCGGGCCTCCTGATCGCGGGCGCACAGATGGCGACCGTCCACGTCTACGCCAAGCTCTACAACTACCCGGTCTACCCGCGGGCAACCCTGCGCGAACTCGTGATCGCGATCGTCGTCTCAATCCCGGCGCTCATGACGCCGTTCCTGGTCGTTGGCGGCATCCTGCTCGGCTGGTTCACGGCGACTGAGTCCGCTTGCGTGGCCGTGGTCTACGCGGCCCTCCTCTCGATCTTCTACTATCGCGAGATGGGGCCGCGGCAGCTTTTCGAGGCGCTTCTCGAGACCGGCCGGCTCTCGGCCGTAGCCCTGTTCTGCGTCGGCACGGCATCGGCATTCGGCTGGATGCTCGCCTATTACCAGATCCCGCGCGAGTTGCTCGCAAACGTAACGAGCTGGGGCATGGGGCCGATCGGGGTCGGGTTCTTCATCGCGCTCTGCTTTCTCGTCGTGGGCTGCTTCCTCGACGCGATCCCGGCGATCATCATCGTCGGCACGACGCTCGAGCCGCTGTCGCGATCCGTCGATATGCACCCTGTCCATTTCGCCCTGATCGCGATCGTCTCGCTTGCGTTCGGGCTCGTCACCCCACCGTACGGATTGTGCCTGATGGTCGCGTGCGCAGTCGCAAAGGTGAAGTTGCGCTTTGCCTTGAAGGACACGCTCATCATGCTCGCACCGATGCTTGCGGTGCTCGCGGCGCTGATCGTGTTTCCTGAGATCGTGCTCTTCCTGCCTCGGCTCTTCGCGCCCGAGTTCCTGAAGTGAGCACGACAACGGGACAAACAGCACATTCCAGAGCGAGGAAATGTGCTGGGGATCTTAGGTCGGAGCATACATAGCGCCCGCCTGGCGACCGGACGATGGTTCTGGCGAGCGCAAGTTGGAACCGGAGTGATCGGCGCGGAGAACGGCGTCTCCGCCGGAGGCTGCCTCGGACTGGTTCTCGCCCGTTGGCATTGCGGTCACCGCAGGCGAGGCGGGGATTGCGGAAAGTGGGAGAGCAGCGCCTGCGGGCTGTCGGCACCATGCGCATCAAGGATCTGGTTCGGAGCGAGACGCTGGATCGGCGAGCGCTTCTTCCCCAACCTGATCAGACGGCCGCCGCCGACGTCTGGGATGCAGCGTTGCGGCGCTGCAGGTCCGGTGCGAGCGGCAGGTCATCGGCCTCCTGTTCGGGTGGCCGCAGCCCCGCCTCCCACCGTTGCGCTCCATCGGGACACGAAGCTACTCAGCCCCGGGCGGCCGCAAGCAAAATCAGAGACTTAGGAGGTATGGCTGGGGCGCCAGGATTCGAACCTGGGAATGGCGGTACCAAAAACCGCTGCCTTACCACTTGGCGACGCCCCAAGATGACGCACTGATACGCAAGGCGCGGGTGGCTGGCAACCGGGCGCCGCCGCGCTTCTGCGCTGCAGCAAAATCGGCCCAGGGCGGCATCAGGCGGGTTGCGAAGCGCGCACCGCCCGGCTATAGCGTCGGCCGCTCAGTCGGAGTGTAGCGCAGTCTGGTAGCGCACCACGTTCGGGACGTGGGGGTCGCAGGTTCAAATCCTGCCACTCCGACCAGCAAGCCCTTGTAGGGCAAGACCTTTCCCGCAGGTCTCTTCCGCACAGAAGAACGACGGCAACGATTTCGGGAATCAATTGCTCGTTGTCGGACCCGCGCGTGATCGTCGGCGAGGCGAGCGGGGAGGGATGCGGGACAGAGCGTACAGGGAGCGGGGCTGAACGCTGGAGGGCGAGAAGCGCCTCGGTGGCCGTTACGGGACGATGAATGACTTCCGGACCGAGGCCTTCAGCGACCTGCAGGCCAACAATGTCCGAGGCGTGTTCGCGGAATGGATGGTCGCCCGGATCCTAGGGCTCACCCCAAACCCTCGCGGGAGCTGGGACGACTATAACCTGCAGCTGCCGGACGGCCGCACGATCGAGGTGAAGGCGAGCGCCTATCTCCAGGCCTGGCACACCGCCGGTTCGCCGTCGTCGGTGATCAGCTTCTCTGGCTTGAAGGGCAGGCGATGGCTTTGGGCGGAGAACCGTCCCGCTGCCGACGTCACCTATAACGTCGACCTGTATGTGTCCTGCGTCCAGACCGATCGGCGGCGCGAGCCATGGGACGTCTTCGACCTGGCGCAATGAGACTTCTATGTCGTGCCCAAGGCGGCCCTAGGGACGCGCGGAACCAGCACCATCCGGCTCTCAGTGGTGCAGAGCCTCTCTCCGAAGCTGTCGGCTGAAGAGTTGCTCCAAGCGATCGCAGCGGGCGGGCTCATGCTCACACGCTGATCCTATGGGCCGTTCCGATCCTATGAGGGCAGCCGCCTGGCCCTGGTCACCGCTCCCTGGTAGCGCCAGGGTAGTTGCAAACGGGACGGGCGATCCACTTGCGAGTAGAAGACATTCCCCTGAGGGCGGCGTCGCATCCTGAGGAGATTGGGGCAGTAATCGAGCTCACGATTGGCAGAGCGAAGTTCAGGGCTTCTGCGCGGGCAACTCCGGCGCGGCTGACTGCCGTTGCCTTTTTGATCGGCGCTGTGCTGATCCCGTCGGTTTGGCTGGCGAGCCGCGGAGCTCACCGAAGAGGCAGGCCGGAAGGACAGGTGCAGTCCGGTGTCTGAACTGGGACGGCGACCGCGGATGAACCCGCGCGGGCGACCGCACCGTCACCTCAATTGCACGACTTTCGACCCCTCAACTTCTCCACTGACCGTGGATGTCGACCGCGACCACGGCGTAGGACCCGTGCTCCCATTCGTCCGCGAGAGGACTATCCCCCCGATTCTTACCGGGAGGGTACCAAGGGCGGTCAGGCAGCGCGTCAAGTCTGATCGCCGTGTCCTTCTCGCGCGCACGACCACGATCGCAAGATCGGCCTTACGGCCCAGTATCAATGCGTCAGGGTAGAGGTTGGTGGGTGGAGCCTCGACCAGGATCGTGTCGTACCGCTTGCGAGCGTCCTCTAGTGATGTTTGGAATGCAGGTCCGAAAAGGCGTCGATCATATCGAACGGCACTCTTTTGGCCGTCGATCGGGTCGTCCCGTCCCGTATCCGGCAGAAGCAATCTGAGGCGTTCCGAGGCCAGGGAGGGATCGAGCGCCACTACGCTATCCTCTCCGCCGCGAGGCGCCGCGTTCACGACGAGCACCTTCTGTCCAAGTTCCGAGAGGCATTGGGCGAGCCCCGCCGTCAGGACCGATTTGCCTTCCTTGAAATTGGGAGAAGCGACAAGAACCAAGCGTGATTTGGGCGATCCGACGAGATCCAGCTTAACCGCCAGTTCCCAAACCGATTGCGCGAACTGCTCTCTTTCCGAATGAGAGTCGCGATGACGCATCTCCGGTAGAGCTCCGACGCAAGACTCTCCGGTTGCCTTCACGACGTCGGTGACGGTCCGCAGCTTGCGGTCACGCCGCTGGACAAGAACCGTGATGGCGCTGACGGCCGCGGCAACGAGCGAGACCGCAAGACAGATGCCGAGGATCAGTGTTCGCTCGTCGCCGTGACTTGAGAGCAGGGATATATCGGAAGCTAGGCTTTCCGGCAGATCCGCAACCCCACGCCCCGGAGCAAATAGTGCATCCACGATCACTTGCCTCCCAGTATCGATCATCAGGGTGAGCCGCTCGATCTCCCCGAAGACGAGCCACGGCAGGGGCACGGCGAGAAGCAGGCCGACGGGCAGGAATGCAATGAGCGCACGCGAGATCCGGATGGTTCGCAACATGGATTCGGCGCGGGTGGGCCCCCCGTAAGCGTCGAAAAGCCGTTCGTGCGCGGAACTCATTGGGCCTCCTGGATCTCACGCCGCCGGGGACCAAGGGACGGCATTCTGGATAGCGGCCACCCGCAAGGCTACAGGGCGCACTCTTTGCTATTCTGTCGATATAAAGAGGCTGGCCAGCTAGTCTGAGTCAACATTAGCGCCGGAGCCAAAGGGATTACCTATTGTGCAAATCCAGCGCGACTGACGAGCGTCGTTACAAGGATGCATTATTGATGCAAAACGGCGGGATCAACCTGTCCCAACCCCGCACAACCAGGGTGCTCCTGAGTCCCAAGAGGCTGGCCTGCAATGACGAGAATCGCAGAGCACGATGTTACCGCGAGCCTCATCGCCAAGGCTGTTCTCAACAGGAAGCTCCTCTTCGTCTCGGTCTTCCTCTGCCTCAGTACGTTGTCTGCGGCTGTCATTTACTCGCTTACGCCGCTCTATGAGTCCGTCACGCTCCTCATCGGGGGACAGCCCGAGCTGGAGCGAATGCCACATGACGGCCGCAGGGCCGCAGATTCTGGCATCTCGGTCGCAGCGATTGCGGAGAGCACAGATGTTATACAAGCAGCCATCCGGGCAGTTGGTCGCGAGCGACTTGCGCCGAGGGCTGAAGAGGGCTCGCCATCGCCGCTCAAGTCTCTTGTTGCTGCACTTCTCGGTGGAAGGCCGAGAGGCGCTCGGGGTGACACGATCGATGACCGCGTTCTTGCGCAGGTCGCCCGCACCGTCCGCGTCAAAAATGAGCTGAACTCCGATCTTGTCCGGGTGTCGTTCCGGCACCCCGACCCAGGCGTCGCAGCCGACTTCACCAATGCGATCGCGCAGACGTTGCTCGACCGTCAGGCTGACGTGTTCGGCAAGCCAGGAGCCGCCGCATTCTTCGCGGAACGGAGCCGGCATTTCGCGAGCGAGGCCGCCCGTCTGTCTTCGGAGCTAGTGGCCTACTCCACCTCGACCGGCATCTATGGGATCGACGAACAGCGCCAACTTCTGCTGCGTCGTCGGAGCGAGCTCGCAACTTCTCTGTCGCAGGTCCGTGCGTCGATCATCGACCGAACTGCGCAGAAGGTTGCGATCGGCCGACAGCTCCGCCGGCTGGCGCCGGTAGCGCGGTCGCCTTTCGTTTCAACCATCGTCGCCCATCTCGCGGACGATCCAGACGGAAAGCCGACCCCAAACGCGCGGACGCCGGAGGAGTTGCAAACGGCGGACGCACCTTTGCTCATGGTCAAAATCTATCAGGATTCGATGGCGGCATTGTTCCGGCTCGATTCTGAGTTATCCGGTTCTGACAAGGTTCGTGAGCAATACATCGCCGAAATATCACAGCTGACGAACGAGCTCGATCGTCTTGCCTCCGGGGAGAAGACGTTCGACAACCTGAAGCGACTGATCGCGGCCGCAGAGGCGAACGCAACGCTCTACGAGAAGCGTATGATCGAAGAGCAAATTAATTTCGACTCTCGCGCGTCAAAGATCCACTCTGTCAAGGTGATACAGCGTGCGAGCCGAGCGTTGAGCCCGGTGTTTCCAAATTACACGACATTGCTCGGTCTCATGGTCGCTGTAAGCTTCGTGGTTGCTTTCGTGCTGGCGGCATATTCGGGCTATCGCGAAGCCCTTATTCAGCATCGAATTGTCCATTGAACGCCTCGGTGCCTCCTGTGGACTTCATGTCCGGGACACAAGGCCAACCGGCGCGCCGGAACCTGTTGTTTGGCCTCTCATGTCTATCGGCGGCCTCAGTCATTCCCGATTTGGCGAGAGCGGAAGATGGGGTGACGCGCATTGCTATTGCGGATCGGAACGCCGGAAGGCCGATTCCGCTGGACATGTTCGGCATGACCTTTTTGGGGATCGGGCAACGGCCGCCTTCCCGGACGCGCCACGTCTACCGGCGGATCTGGGACACTAACATGCAGGACCCCACCGACGAACGGCGCTATCTCACGACGTCCTGGGCCGACACGCATCACGGCAGGTCCGTCTTCCACTTTCCCGTGCTCGACGCAATCGTTTCCGAAGCCTCGCAGGGAGGGCGGCCCGTCGCATATTGTTTCGGGCATCGCCCCACCTGGGTGAGCGACGAGGCGTACCTCGACGAATGGGGAGAATTCGTCACGGCGCTCGTCCGACGCTACCGCGGCAGAATCACGGCCTATGGGCTCTGGAACGAGCCGAACAACCGGGGCTCGTCCCTCGAGCTGTCGGGCAGAACCCTGGCCGGCATGGCGGCCATTGCATACCCCATCATCAAAGCGAATGATCCGGGCGCGCTGGTGCTCTCGCCGGAGTACAACAACAATGGGGCGAAGGACTTCGACGAATTCTGTCAGTATGGCGGGAGCGCGCATTTCGATGCTTTAACCGTCCATCTCTACTGTGACCCCGGGTACGGCGTGCCAGCGAGGCAAGGCGGGCTGTTCGAGATGATGGCGGCGTTCCGCAAAGTCGCGGAGCGCTATGGCAGCGCCGACCGGCCGATCTGGAATACCGAGTTTTCCGGCAGGATCGCAGCCGCGGCTTTCCCGGGTAGCCCAGCCGAAGGAGAGCGCGACTTCATCGGTCAGATGTATCCTTTGATGTGGTCCCTCGGCATCGAAAAGGGGTTCTGGTACGCCGAAGACAGCGACGTGACGGGGCTTCTCAGGACTACGCCGCTATCCCGGGAGAGCAACGTCGCGGGACTGGCCTGGGAGAGCATCCAGGACTGGCTCGTCGGGGCGACGCAAGCAGGGCCGCTCATGATCAAGCGAAATGCCGTCTTCCAGTTCGACATCCAGCGACCGGGAGGATACCGGGGGCGCATAGCCTGGCACTACAAGGGCAGGTCTACTCTTTTGGTGCCCCGATCGCCGTTCCGGCAGATGAGGAGCCTCGAGGGAAAAGCGGGACCCCTGCCGCCGGATGGCCTCGTGCCACTCTCCAACTGTCCCGTCCTGATCGAAAGCACCTAACCGCCGGGCACTGCCACGGAGACAACCTGTCGGTTCGCGAGATGCTGGGGAAGGTCGATGGCCGTCGCGTTGCGCTGGACGGAAGACATGAACCGGGAGGACGCCGAGCGCACCCTTCCGCGCGTCGACTTGTCGGCCAGCCCGCTGTTCCGGTGCTTTGGACTCATCGCGGTCCTCGTCTACGTCGACTGGTTCAATGTCCTGAGCGTCTCGACCCTGGACCTCCAGTCGCAGCTTAAATACGTCTACTTCGCCGTGGTCGCGTCGGCATACGCGTACACCTTGCTGACCACGAGGCGGCTCAGATTCGGATTGGATGGGCCGACGATCTTGGCCTTGTTCAGCATCTGCTCGATCACGGCATTGGTCCTGCAAGCCGCTGGTCCCGAGAAAAACGATAGCTATGCCGCCGCCTTTCTTGCAACACTCGTGATCTCCACCGCTGGTCTTTACGACATCAACAAGTACGGCTTTTCCCGCGCTAAGCTGATCGACGTCACGGCACGGACGGTGCTTCTTATGTCGATGCTGTACGTCGCCGAGCTCGCATTCCGGATGTTCTCAGAGCTTGAATATTTTCAAAATGTTGAGAACATGGAGAACCACATCAAGTCTTTCATCCTCGTCGCGGGGGTGTGTCTGGCCGTTCTGCGGCGCAGCCAGAAGGGCCTCCTCATCGGCCTTGCCCTGCTCGCGCTGTCACAGGCGCTCAGGCCCTCATCCACGAGCCTGTTCACGCTTGCCTGCGTGCTGCCGATTGCCGTGCTGATCGCACGGGGGCGCCTCCGCATGGCAAAGCTCGCCGTCTACACAAGCCTGCTCGTGGCCCCAATCGTACCCGTCGCCTTGCACCTATCGCCAGACCTCAAAGAGATCGTCACCTCCGCGGAAGCCTGGGCGAAGGAGGATGTTCTGAGCGGAACGTCGAACACCTTCTTCAGGTTGGCGATCCAGGATCTGGCCATCGATCGCCTGCAGGACACGTCACTGGCCTTCGGGGTAAGGTTCTCGGAATCGAACAGCGTACAGTTGAGCAACCAATTCGCGTGGTGGCTCGAGAAGTTCCGCGAAGGCCGGGCCGCCATTCACTCCGACTACGTCTCCATCCTGTTGCAATCGGGCATTGTCGGTTATGTCCTCTTCACGGTCGCCCTGCTGTCGCTGTGCCGCTACATGTTCAAGGGGCTGGCGATGCGATCGGCTGACGAGACGGCGAGGTGCCTCCCTGCCTTCTCGATCTGCTGCATCGTGCTGATTGTCATCTATTGCTCAACAAACCCGTTCCTGCAGTATTGGGGCGTGTCCCACGTAGCGTGGCTCGGGGTCGCGATCGGCTATCTCGATGTCACCTGGAGCCTGCGGCGTCGGGCCATCCGCGCCTGAAGGGGGGTGCGGCAACGCAGCGGTGCTGCCC
>JAFAEL010000074.1 GCA_023423995.1 Pseudomonadota bacterium
GTCCAGCACGTTGAATTCGCTCGCAGGCCCGGGCCGCCCGAGCACCCGCAGCGCCAAGCTGATCTCGTCGTCGAAGGATGCGTCCGCCAGCTTCATGGCGGCTTTGTTGAAGGGCGTGAAGCAGACCGCGTCGGCCTCGCCGGCCTGCGCCATCTCCAGGCAGGTGCGGAAGTTCGCCATGGCAGAGCCACCGCCTGTCGCGGCGGCAAGGCCGAGCCGGATCGTGCCCGGGTCGAGATTCCGGAGATCACGGAAGTCGAGATGGCCCGAGTCCCCAAGGGCGATCCCAGCTTCTCCCGCGCCACGCTCCAGCACCCTCCGGTCCCCGACGATGCTCAGCGAGAGCGCGGCGTTCACCGCAGGATCGGCTGCCATGCGGGCGGCGAGTTCGGGGCCGATCCCGGCAGGATCGCCGATCGCGAGCGCGATCCTCGGCTTCCGGCCTTGCTGACCCTCGTGACTCATTGCGCCTCGTCCCGGTGGTGACCCTCTGCGCGGGGCCTGGGCCTACGATCGCGCAGGTGTCGGGGCGATGCAAATTTCTTGCGTCTACTTGGTGCTGGCCGCCATGATTTGTGTAACGTCAAAGATAATCTTGCCAGCCATCAATTATAATGGTTGTGTTCGAGATAAAGTATCTCGATTTGGCGGCTCGAATGAACGTTTGAGTGCAGCGAGACGAGCCAGGCTGGATCCGGGGATTACGCTTCTAGAGCAAGGGATATTGCCCACCGTTCTGTACGTTGCCGACCTATGTCGATGTTAGGCGCTTTCGTGGTCTTTCGGCGGCGAGAATGCATCGTCTCCACGCGTCCCGGAGTGGGGCGATCACCGGTCAACCGGAGGTTGCCGCTCGGGCGCCCTCGAACGCGGCCCGTGTAGGAAGGTCCGACGGAGCCTCGCGGACCGAGGTCCCCGTGCCTGCGCGACGGCCTACTCGGGATTCGGGGGTAACTCGGAGACCCAGATCACTTCGAGGCCCGGACCAATAGTCTCCCCGGGGGTCGAGGAGCGGGATCGATGCGCGACGACGACTTCGGCGTTGTCGACATCTCGAGCGACGAGCGTCGTGGCATAGCAGCGCCCAGGGACCTTGTGGTCGCGACACTGTCCGTGATCGGAGCCGTCCTGCTGTCCGTGGTCGCCGTCCTGTTCCACTGATCGCGGCGCTTCTTCCTCGCGCTCAAGCCGGTGCTCGGTGCGGGGCCGCCTGGCTCGCGGTGGCGCTAGAACTTGAGGCGCGCGCTCGACGATGCCTGCCCACTTCCGCCCGATGCGAGCGAGATGGTTTTCGCGCTCTTGCCGAAGCTCCACTTCGTTCCGTTCAGCATCAGCGTGTTGAAGACCAGCGTGATGTTGCCGCTCGAGACCTGAGAGGAGGAGTTGAAGGTGACGTTCCGGCTGGGAAGGTACACCAGCCCCGTCCAGTCGAAGCCGGCCGACGGGTTGAAGATGAAGGAACTCTTGGACAGGTTCGGGGCTTCGAAGAAGAGGATCCCCGCATAGGGCCCGGTTGCAGGTGCCTTGAGGGTGGCCTTCACGCCCGAGTTGAACTGGAACTTCGAATTCGCGTCCGCGAAGTAGAACGTGACGCCGGCATCTCCGGTGCAGGTGGGGCACGCCCACACCCCGCCGTTCACGTTCCAGGTGCCGTTCCGGATGACGTAGAGCCCCGGCGCGAAATTCACGTTGGTCGTGCCGTTGAAGTTGATCGCGCAATAGATGCCGGGCGCGAGGGAGACCGTGCCGCCGTTGTAGTTGGTCGACGTGCAGCCTCCTGCGGTGCTCGGAGCCGGGAGGGTTCCCGCGAATGGGTCCGACGCCGTCTGGCACTTCGTCTGAAGGTTGGGAATGGCGATCGAGTTCTGCGTTACATTGGCGCCCTGGACGCAGACTTTCTCGAAATTGAAGGTGCTGCCGGAGTTGAACATGGCTGCCGGGTTCGCCATCGATTTCACGTCGATCTGGCAGTTCGGCGCATTGATGCTGGCACCGCTGTTCAGCGTCACTCCCTTAGCGCTCGGCTCGAGAAGCAGGACGCAGACTGCCCCTTGAGGCGCGTCTCCTGCGACCGCCGTGGCCGTGACGGTCACCGGGATGGACGTCTTGCCGAACGCGCGCATGAACTGGGTCTGCACGGAGGCGCGTGCCGTGCCCGTGAAGCTTCCGTCGGCATTGGCCGTGAAGGCCGGAACCGGGGTCGCCGATCCGTAGATGTCCGCGAAGGCCTTCGTTGCGGCCGCATTCTGTGTCGCCGCTTCGGTCTCCGCTCCCCGGAGAACCGCGGCATCGATCGCCGCCTGGAGCCGCGACCTCTCGAACGAGGCGCGCGAGTAGTCGACCGCGCTCCCCGTCGCACCGACCAGCGGAAGCAGCGCGAGAGAAAAGATCACGGCGATGTTGCCGCGCGAGTTTCGGATGAATCGTCTCACGACGGCGGCAAGCGGCACAATCGGTCCCTCCTGCCCGGTCCTTTACGTGTCCGGAATTTCGATCACCTCTCTGCTTTGATTAAAATTGTTCGTTCTCCCGCCCGGTCGCCGAGAGTTGCGGGAACAGCCGGGAGATCGTGGAAGTGTCTATCGATGGCACCGTTCGGGCGTTCGACGCCGGATGTCCACGAAGACCTCGGCCGCATCCGGCTTGACGTCACCCGCATGTCACCGTCTTGAGGCGCTGGGCCGGTCGAAACGGGCCTTACGCGAACCGGACGGAGACCTTCATGCCTCGCATTGCCGATCGAACTGCGCTCGTGACGGGAGCGGCGCGGGGGATTGGGCTTGCGGTCGCCCGGCTGTTCCTGGCGGAAGGCTGGCGCGTGGCGCTGCTGGATGTCGACGGGCCGGCCGTGGAGGCCGCGGCCGCTGCGCTCGGCCGACCGGAGGCGACGCTCGCCATCGCGGCCGACGTGTCCGATCCGGTCGCCGTCGCCGCCGCGGTGGAACTGGTGGCAGAGCGCTTCGGGCGGCTCGACGCGCTGGTCAACAATGCCGGGACGGCCATCTTCGGGCCACTCCTCGCGACGAGCTTTGCGGACTGGTCTCGCGTGCTCGCCGTCAACCTGACGGGACCCTTCCTGCTCATCGGGGCTGCCACGCCGCTGATGGCGCGGGGCGGCGGCGGTGCGATCGTCAACGTCACGTCGATCTCGGGCCTCCGTGCCTCGACGCTCCGGGTCGCGTACGGCACGAGCAAGGCCGGGCTCGCCCACCTCACGAAGCAGGCCGCGGTCGAGCTCGCTGAGCTTGGGATCCGGGTGAATGCGGTTGCGCCCGGGCCCGTCGATACGGCCATGGCGAAGGCGGTCCATAGCCCGGCGATCCGGGCCGACTACCACGACGCGATCCCGCTCGGGCGCTACGGCCTCGAGACCGAACTCGCCGAGGTCATCGTCTTCCTCTGCTCGGACCGCGCCGCCTACGTGACGGGGCAGGAGATCGCGGTCGATGGAGGCTTCGACGCGGCCGGGATCGGGCTCCCGACACTGCGCCGGGAGCGAGCCCCTGGGCAGAAGCCCCCGTCGGCCTGACGGGCTCGTTTTTCCGAGGCGGCGCGCGATCCGGCGCCGCCTGCGAAATCTGCCAAGTTCGCCAGGAGTTCCGTCGCAGATATTCCGTAGAGGTCGGGTTCTCGCCGGAAGCGCGGGCGCTGGGCGCCGGCATGCCGGATCACCGAGGAACGCCTTCGTGCCGCTAGGGTCCACCCGTTCGACCATCGGATCTTTCCTCCTCATCGGGGCCGTCGTGGGCGGCGCGGCAGCGGCGTTCGCATACACGGGGGGCTGGCTCTCGCCGGGGCGCCTGACGCCCCCGAAGCTGGTGGACGCCTTGGCGCCCCCGACGGGCCCGGCGCTCGGCTACCGGCGCAACCACGCCAAGGGCATCTGCTTCACCGGCACCTTCGAGGCCAATGGCGCCGGCGTGCCACTCTCCAAGGCGCAGGTCTTCGCGCCCGGCCGCTACCCCGTTACGGGGCGCTTCAACCTCGCGACGCCGGATCCGAAGGTCGTGGACGCGACGGTCCGCGTGCGCGGGATCAGCCTGCAGCTCCGGACACCGGACGGAGAGGAATGGCGCACGGCCATGATCAACGTGCCGTTCTTCCCCGTGGCGACGCCGGAGGCCTTCTACGAGTTGCTGGTCGCCTCCGGACGCAAGGACGACCCGGAGGCGATGAAGCGCTTCGCTTCCTCCCACCCGGAGATCGCGGCCTTCGGAGCCTGGGCGGGCAGCGCACCCTATACGCAGAGCTATGCCGAGGAGCGCTACAACGGCCTGAACAGCTTCATCTTCACAAACGCATCCGGCGACGAGCGTGCCGTGCGCTGGGCTCTCCTTCCGGCGGCACAGCCGGTCCATGTCTCGGTTGAGGACATGAAGGCGCAAGGCAGCGATTTCCTCGAACGGGAGATCGCCGAGCGGGTCGCGGCAGCGCCACAGCGTTGGGATCTCGCCGTGACGGTCGCGGAGCAGGGGGATCCGACAGCCGATCCGAGCAAGGCCTGGCCGGAGAGCCGGCGCACGGTCAATGTCGGTGTCCTCCAGGTGGACAAGGTCGTCCCGGAGCCCGACGGTCCCTGCCGGGACGTCAATTTCGACCCTGCAGTGCTGCCGTCCGGCATGCGCACATCGGACGACCCTTTTCCGGCGGCGCGCTCGGCGGCCTATTCGGTGTCCTACAACCGGCGCACGTCCGAGGCGGACCTGTATCCGCGAACCACGACGGAGAAGATGCGATGAGCGCCGCGCGGGATCACTTCACGCCGACGCAGCGCGTCCTGCACTGGCTCATGGCCGTCTGCATCCTGGCGATGCTGTTCATCGGCGTCGGCATGGTGTCGACCGTCACACCCAAATACCTGACGCTGGTCGCGATCCACAAACCGCTCGGCATCGCGATCCTGGTCCTGGCGCTGCTGCGCCTGTTCACGCGCTTCAGGGCCGGCGCGCCTGCGCTTCCGTCCGACTTGCCCGAGCCGGTGAAGCTCGCCGCGAAGCTGTCGCACGTGCTGCTGTATGCGCTGATGATCGCGATGCCGCTTCTCGGTTGGAGCATGCTGTCGGCAGCCGGCTACCCGGTTGATCTCGGGGGCGGGTTTCGGCTGCCCGCCATCGCTCCCCAGAGCGACGCCCTCCACACGGTGCTGTGGAATGCTCACCGCTCGCTCGCCTTCGTCTTCTTCGCCGTGATCCTTCTCCATATCGCGGCTGCTCTGTTTCACGCCCTCGTCCGCCGGGACGGCGTCTTCGAGGCCATGTCACCGGTCCCCGGTCGCAACGCCTCGTTGGACTGAGGTAGCCGCGGAACGCCTCTTTGGACGATAGACTCTTGCTGAGATCGGCGACCTCCGCTGATCCCGTCTGGGATGAAAGCTGGACTGTCCTGGCCCCGGCGCCCCTCTCGTCCGGCCCCTGCCGCACCGCGTGACCTCTGGCGCGCTTGACGGCCTTCGCCCTGCCAGGCTGGCAGGCGAGCATTGCCGGGCCGTGCATCTTCGCGCGCGCTCTCCGCTGGCGGGCGCTGCCGCAGCGAGCGTGGCCGCGCGCGATCGCAAACTCAGGAAGCGAAGGCGCGATCGATGCTGATGTTGTCGAGTAGGCGCGCGCTGTTGGCCGCGATGATCTCACACAGCTCGTGGACGCATTGGCCCGCGGGGGCATCCTTGGTCGCCAGGCGGATGGTCGCAGTGCTGAAGATGATCGAGGACAGGGCGTTCCGGGCCTCGGCGAGGGCGGCGCGACTGGCGTCCGAGGCCCCCTCGCCATCGCCACTGAACTCGCTTGCTTGCCAGCACCAGCTGAGGACGGGTTCGCCGTCTCGCTCCAGGTGGAAGCCGATCTCCGCGATCCGGCCGGCATCGTCGCGCTCGATCTGGGTCACGGCGCGGAGCCTTCGGCGGAGCAGGTCCGATGGGGTCCTCATGACCTGCTCGATCTCGCAACTCGTGCCGTTTTTCAGCGCCTCGATGAGGGTGCGCCGAACGAGATCGCGCTCGGAAGGCGCCAGGGAGACGCGGTTCAGGGTCTCGGAGAGTTCGTTCTCGAGTTGGTGCCGTCGTGACATCTGCGGTCCGATCGCCTGCCGAGCACTCTTTGGAGGCTTGCCGATCCGAACCATGCCACAGCAGCTTGGCAACGGGATGTAAAAACCTGAAAATTCCCGCCGTGCAGCCGGGTTTACCGTTTCGGGTCGATCCGGAACGACAAGGCAAAGCAGGCTGCTGCCAGCATCACCGTCGCCACGGAAGCACTGACGAGGACGGTGGACCCCATCGTGTACAGAATGCCGGCAACTGCGGGCCCGCAGGCGAGGCCGAGCTTGGATGCGAAACCCCCCAACACGGTGGCTCGGCCTGCGGCATCATCCTTTGCGCAGCTGGCAAGGACATAGGGCAGTGCGACCGCCATCGTCAGGTACACCGCGGCGACTGCCAGCGCGAAACCTGCCGGCGTCGTCCCGAAGATGACCAGCAGCTTTGCGAGGCCCGCTATGACGAGGGCAGGCACGATCGGGCGCCAGCCGAGCGTGCGGCTCAACATCATCATGGCTATGGCGCCCGGCACGCCAGCCGCGAGTCCGATGCCGACCACGGAGCCTGCGAAGAGGCGAGTCTGCCCCTGGTCTATGCCGATCCCGATGAGGAATGCGCCCAGCCCGAGATTTGCGGCCTGAAACAGGAAGATCCCGCCGATGCGAAGGAGCAGCGGGGGCGTCAGCCACTGCTTCTCGTCGGCCTCGGCGGCGCCCGTGGCGCCGGGCTGCCGGAAGGGCGGCAGCATGGGCACCAGGATCAGGGCGGCCAGGCTGAAGCCTGCCAGTACCCCGAAGACGATGCCGCGATGGAGCATGTCCGCCAGCAGCGACGATAGCGCGATCCCGACGCCGCCGAAGCCGAAGTGGAAGGTGAAGAGCACGCCGAAGCTGCGCCTCGGATCCAACGTCTGGGACATGAGGGCGTAGGTGAAGCCGACGAGCAGGCCGCCGGCGATCCCATGGATGAAGCGCACGCCGAGAAGCATCTCGAAGTCGCTGATCGCCATTGTCACCAGGTCTGCTGCGATGAGCACTAGCAGCAATCCGACCAGCGAGGCCCGCCACGGCATCCGCATGACGCAGAACAGCGCAAGCAGCGCTCCGACCGTGGCGCCATATCCGTTGGATGCGGCCACGAAGCCGGCCTGCTCGGGGCGGAGGCCATATTCCGTCCGCAGCGCCGCAATGAAGGCGGGCATGATATCGATGTAGAGAGGCCCGGCCATGGTGACCAAGCCGAGCATCACGTCGATGGTGAAAGGACTGCGCTGGCTGCCGGAGATCGACGGGGGTGCCTTTGCTGCAAGCGCGTGCCGGCTCATCTCTCCCCCTCTCGCGAAGCACGTAGTCCTGGGCTGGCGGACAAGTGGAGGCCGGAGGTCCTGCGTGGACCAGACAAGCCTCGTGCCATTGTTCACAAGTGGATCGGCCCTGGCAACGCGGGAGGAGCAAGAGATCGTGCAGTCTCCGCGCATCGGGAGAGCCAGGACGTCATGCTGCGGCGCTCGGCGTAGGATTGCGCCCGTGCAAGGGTTGTCAGCGCCTGTTCGAGGGATTCGCGAGCGAGCAGGACTGCCTTGACGCGGAGCAATTCGGGAAGGAGCCAGCCCTCTCCGCTTGCGGAAGACAGCGTCAGGGCCTCCTCGATCGGAACCATCGCCGCGACAGGGTTCCCGCTGGAATCGAGCGCCTGGGCGAGATGGCAGAGGAAGAGCGCACGCCGGACCGGCCAACGCGTTCTGGCCAACTCATCGAGCCCGCCGGACAGGTGCTCGACGGCGGCACCGAAGTCACCGCGTCCGAGCAGAAGCGAACCGCGAAAGCATCGGCCCCATGCGCGCCAGGGACCGAACGGATGCCGTCGCGAGAGATCCTGAAGCATCCCTACCCGTGCTTCCATCGTGTCCAGATCGCCGCCGTAGAACGGAACCGGGCATCCGGCTTCCACCAGGATAAGCGATAGGGAAGTCGCGTGCCCGCGTTCCTGAGCGTCCGCGACGCAGCGCGTGGCGCATTCCTGAGCGGCGTCGCTCGAGCCAAGAAGCCACAGCACCATGGAAAGATACGCGCGCGCGTTGAGGCCCTGGTCGTATTGCATGCGCACCATCGGGCTGAGCGCCGCGGCGCGACTTCCGATGACGGTCTCGAAACTTCGCCGTGCCTCGATGACATGACCCAGAAAGAACTGCGATACGCCGATGAAGCGCTCGGCTATGCGGACGGTCGCGGCTGCAACCTCGCCAGTCGTCGTGGCAGCGAGCCGCCGAAGAGCCTCGGCAGTCTCGAGCGAAGCTGGGTAGCGCCCGGAGGTCAGTTCGGAGAGCCACGTGCCCGACAGGACCTCGAGTTCCAGGTCGGCTACGGCCGCCTCCTTCGCGATGGTGGCGGCCCGCTCCCAGAGCCTGTCGATCTCCGGCCCCGGGCCCGCCGTGTAGATCAGCGCCGTGCCGAGGGAGCTGAGCAGCGCGATCTCCCTCGCCGGGTCGGCGCGACGATGTCCTTCCAGCGCGGCGAGCGCGTATTCGAAATAGCGCCTTCCTTCGCTGACGAGCGAAAGCTGGAACCAGAGCACCGAGGACGCGACCGCGAGTTCGGTCCCCAATTCGGCATCGCCCGTTGGCCCGAAGCACCAGGCAAGCGCGGCGCGCAGGTCGTCGACATGCGGCGCGTAGGCCGACATCCAGGCCGGCTCGCTCATCTGCGGAAGATCACGCTCGGCCGCCGACATCTGCTCCTTCAGATGGGCCGCGTGCCGGCGGCTCAGGCGATCGAACTCGCCGCTCTTCCGGAGCTTCTCGCGTGCATAGGTCCGGGTCGTGTCCAGCAAGCGGTAGCGCGGCAGCGCCTGGGAGAACTCGACGGAGATGAGGGACTTCGAGACGAGGTTCGTCAGGTCGTCGATCGTGCTCCAGCTAGGCTCCTCGATGGACGCGACGGAAGAGGCACCATCGAGCGAGAACAATCCGGAGAAGATCGACAGCCGCGAAAGCGTCGTCTGCTCGGCCGGAGAGAGCTGGTTGTAGCTCCAGTTCAGCGTTGCATGGAGCGTTCGATGGCGGGGCAGGGCGGTCCTTCGCCCGGAAACCAGAAGACGGAAAACATCGTCCAACTGCTGTATCAGCCCAGGGACGCCGAACGTGTCGACCCGGCCAGCCGCAAGCTCAATCGCCAAGGGGATTCCGTCGAGGCGCCGGCACAGCGCCACGATGGCGGGCATATCCTCCGGTGTCGGTGAATAGCTGCCGAGAAGGTCGGCGGCCCGCTCCACGAAGAGGCGGACTGCCGGAAAGTCGAGCGCGTCCAGAGTGGCGGCGCCATGGGGCGGCAGTTCGAGCCCGGACAGACGGGAGACGACCTCGCCCGCGGCCCGCAGAGGCTCGCGGCTGGTCGCCAGGATCTTCAGCTCCGGCGAATTGAGCAGAAGCGTTTCTGCCACCTGCGCGGCGGCCTCGGCGACATGCTCGCAATTGTCCAGGATGACGAGGCTGCGGCCAAGGGGAGGCACGTGGAGCAGCGGCTGCTGCTCGATGCCGAGCGTCATCGAGATGGCGGCCGCGGTGGAACTCTCGACCCGAACCGGTTCGGAAATCTGCGCAAGCTCGACGAGGATGATCGAGTCGTACTGATCGAGATACGATCTCGCCGCCTGGAGAGCGGTCGTCGTCTTTCCGACGCCACCGCTGCCGACGATCGTCACGAGGCGGCTCTTCGAGAGCGATGCGCCGATCGCGGCAACGGCGGCTTCCCGGCCGAATACCGATACCAGGGCATTCGGCAGGTTCTGGCGGCGAGCCTGCGTGACGTCGTGCAACGGCCCTTCGTGCGCCGGCGCTTCCGTAAGCCGGACCTCGCCAACGAAGCAGTAGCCCCGGCGGGCGACGTTCACGATGTAGCGTTGGTTGTCCTGGCCGTCGCCGAGAACCCGTCGCAGCGCCGCCATCTGCACCCGCAGATTGGCCTCCTCGACGAAGAGATTAGGCCAGGCCCGCGCAAGGAGCTCCTCTCTGCTCACGACGTCGCCATGTCTCTCGAGCAGCGCGATCAGAAGCTCCAGTGCGCGGCCCCCCATCGCGACCGGATGCCCATCCTTGAGAAGCTGGCGCGCGCCGAGAAGCAGACGAAACCCGCCGAATTCGACAACTTCCTGCATGGTCTTCGTGAGCCTCCCCACGAACGGTGCGATGGAAGTCCCGCGACCAGTCCGACAAAATTCCCCGTTATGCTCTGCTGACGATGCGAGACGTTTCGCGAACAGGAGACCAGGCCCGAGCCGACGAGGAACTCGAAGCCGACGCCTGCCCTTATCAGCAGCTTCGGCAGAGACGTACAACAACCTCTCAATCTCGCCGCCCAGCATGGCGACTGAGACGTTTCCAGCCTCAAGCAGAATGCCATCAGCCGATGCGTTTCGGATCCGGAGCATCTCTCCATTGCTGGAGCGCTCCTGTAAAGCAGGTTTGAGACGAGGTTCAGCCTAGATGTTTGGCTCTGGGCTTTGATGGTGCAGTCCCGGAGGAGGGGCGCGCGCCAAGTCAGGCGCCGCGGATCTGCGTCCCGATCGCGGACGAGCGGCTTTCCCCGCGCAGCACCTATCCGCGCACCGCGCTCTTGAAGGCTGCGGAGAGCGCGAGCAGCACCTCCCGTGATCGCCCGCCCGTGACCCGCGAGTGCAGGAGCACGGGCAGGCGGGGCAGATCGGGCAATCCGAGCTTCGGGCCGACATCGAGTGCGCCGAACGGCACCATGCGGGGCGAGAGCGCCGCTACGCCGAGCCCTGCCGTCACGGCCGCCGCGACCGCCGCGACGCCTCCGCCGACGAAGATCTCGGTCCAGGGCACGCCGGCCGCATCGAGCAGTCGCCCCGCCAGCACGCGAACGCCGCACGGCTCGGCGAGGGTCGCGACAGGCAGCTTCTCGCCAGCGCGAGGCTGCCAGGTCGGCGCCGCGAACCAGCGGAACTTCTCCTCGACGAGGAGCTCTCCGTCGTCGCGGCCCGCATGGAGCCGAACGATCGCCGCATCGAGTTCCCGGCGGTCGAAGCTCTGCAAGAGGTCGCCGGAGGAACCGATCCGGATCTCGATGATGAGCTGCGGATCCTGCGCGTTCATCCGCGCGATGAGGGCAGGGAGCTCCGGGCCCGCCACGTGATCGCTGATCCCGATCGTGAGACGTTGCCGAGTGCCGTCCAGGGCGGCAAGCGCCCGATCATGGACCTCCATCAGCTCCCGTGCATGGACGAGAAACGCCTCGCCCCGGGACGAAAGCTGGACGTGCCGGGGCGTGCGCTCCACCAGCCGGCAACCGAGCCGGTCTTCCAGCCGCTTCAGCTTCAGGCTGATGGCGGCCTGTGTCGTGCCCATGGCGTCGGCCGCGCGGGTGAAGCTCCTGAATTCGGCGATGCGGATGAAAGCCTGAACGGCGTCGACGTCGAGCGGGCGAGCATCCATTTCATTCTCTTATCGCTGAAACAAAAATCGATTTGATACCGAAATGGGCCACGATGATCTAGCATCTGACGATCTGCTCGCGGAGAGAATTCGAAATGCCGTTCGTCCAGATCTCGATGCGTTCGGGGAAGTCCGAGGAGTACCGCCAGGCGATACTCGACAGCTTCTACCGGGCAATGCGCGAGGCATTGGGAGTGCCCGAGGACGATCAGTTCATGACACTCACCGAGCATGATCCAGCGAATTTCCGCTATGGCTCGTCCTATCTCGGCGTCATGCGCAGCGACGATCTCGTCTATATCCAGATCACCGTCTTCAACACTCGCACGGCCGAGCAGAAGAAGGCGCTGTTCCGACGGGCCGTGGAATTGCTCGGCGACGCGCCGGGGGTCCGGCCGGAAGACGTGTTCATCAACATCCTCGAAGCGCCGAAGGAGAACTGGTCGCTCGGCATGGGGGGCGCGCAATTCGGGTAAGAGGTTGCTCCGCATTCATTATGGTGTCGGCGTCTCGTCTGTGACCAAGCGAACGACGCTCGGCGTCCTGATCTGGGCAGCATTGCTGGATCGCGCCCGCAACTGAAAACGTTTCACTCACGGTGAACGGTGATCACATGCCGGGCTCGGCCATTTGCCGTGTGCCGGGATTCCGGGCGTGGCTGCCGGACCGGATCGCCGAAAGAGATCGCAGCTATTCGCAGCTTGCGTTGGATCCCGGGCAGTCACGATGCGATGAGTGGGCGACGCCCGGGCCGGGCGGGGTCGCCGATGACGAGGTTCGGACGTGAGCTTTCCGATCGAGCGTGCAAACGCGTTCTGCCAACGGTTCGGCATCGAGGTGCCGATCATGCTGGCCCCCATGGCGGGAGCCTCTGCGCCGTCGCTCTCTATCGCGGTTGCGAATGCCGGCGGCATGGGCGCGGCCGGGCTGCTGCTCCACACGCCCGAGGAGATATCCGCCTGGATGCGGGAGTTCCGGCAGGCCAGCAACGGCGCCGTCCAGCTCAATACCTGGATTCCGGATCCGGCGCCGGTTCGGGACGCAAAGCACGAGGCCGCGCTTCGTGACTTCCTGGCCGGGTGGGGGCCGCCCGTCCCGCCGGAGGCGGCAGATGCCGCGCCGCCGAGCTTCGAGGCGCAATGCGAGGCGATGCTCGCTGCTGCGCCACCGATCGTCTCCTCCGTGATGGGCCTCTACCCGCCCGACTTCGTGGCCCGCCTGAAGGAGCGTGGCGTGTCCTGGTTCGCCGTCGTCAGCACGGTCGCGGAGGCCGTCGCGGCCGAGCAGGCCGGGGCGGATGTGGTGATCGCGCAGGGTGCGGAAGCGGGCGGGCATCGCGCGGCGTTCGAGGCTGCGGATGCGGAGCGTCGGATGGTCGGGCTGTTCGCGCTGGTGCCGGCCGTCGTGGATGCGGTTTCCGTCCCCGTGGTGGCGACGGGCGGCATCGCGGATGGCCGGGGCGTCGCCGCCGCCCTGGCGCTCGGCGCGAGCGCCGTGCAGGTTGGGACGGCCTTCCTGCGCTGCCCCGAGGCCAAGACGAATCCTGCCTGGGCCGAGGCGCTCGCCACCACCCGGCCCGAGGACACGGTCGTCTCGCGGGCCTTCAGCGGCCGCGCCGGGCGGTCGATCGCCACCGCCTATGCCCTGGCGGCGCTCGGGCCCGAGGCGCCTTCGCCGGCGCCTTACCCTGTGCAGCGCGCCCTGACCGCTCCCATGAGGGCCAGCGCCGCGTCTGCTGGCGACGTCCAGCGCATGCAGGCCTGGGCCGGCCAGTCTGCGGCACTCGCCCGGGCGGAGCCGGCAGGGGAGGTCGTGCGCCGTCTCTGGGAGGAGGGCCGCCGGCTCCTGAGCTGAGCGACGGCAGAAGCACGAAGCCGTATCCGGCGCTTAAGCGGGCAGCGCAGCGGCTCCGGCCCGGCGAGGCTGGTCGTCCATAGGCAGCTGGAGCAGCGTCGCTGCCGCACCGACCCCGATCAGGGCGTACCAGGCCAGGTCGTAGCCCCCGGTGCCGTCCAGGATGATCCCGCCGATCAAGGGGCCGAGGAAGCCGCCGACCTGGTGGCCGAGAAACACGATGCCGAACAGCAGGTTGAAGTGGCCCAGGCCGAAAAGCCGGCCGATCAGCCCGGAGACCAGCGGAACCACGCCTAGCCAGGTGAACCCCATCACGGCCGCGAAGACGAGGGTCGACGCCTCGGACACGGGCATCGCGACGAAGCCCGCAATCGCGATCGTCCTGGCGGCGTAGATGGCGGCCAGGAGGTGACGGCGGCTGTATCGCGCGCCCAGCACGCCGAAGACGTATGATCCCACGGCGTTGCAGAGGCCGATGATGCCCAGCGCCATCGCTCCCACGCTCGGCGAGAGGCCGCAGATGGCCAGGAACTTCGGCAGGTGGGCGGTGATGAACTGAAGCTGGAAGCCGCAGGCGAAGAACGCGACCGCCATGGCAACGAACCCGCCATGCGAAAGCGCTTCGCGAAGCGCGGACGCGACGCCGGCGGGCAACTCCTCAGCGCGAGTCTGCGGCGCATCCGCCGGCTTTCCGCCGATGAGGAACGACAGGGCGACCATCGCGAGGCAGATCAGAGCATAGGCGGAGGCCGCGACGCGCCAATCCTGGACGTCGATGAGGTGCTGCCCGAGCGGGGCGAGCGCGAGAACCCCGAGCGATCCCGCGCCTGACACGATGCCGAGCAGCTGGCTCCGGCGCTCAGGCGGCGCGGCGCGGGACACGGCCCCGAGAAGGACCCCGAAGCCCGTGCCCGCAACACCGATCCCCGTGAGAACGCCGATCCCGAGATCGAGGCCGAGCAGAGCGTTGTCCGAAACCGCCAGCAGGCCGAGACCCGCCGTATAGATCAGGCCGGAGACGATCAGGACCGGCCGCGGGCCGAAGCGGTCGCCGAGCGCCCCGACGAAGGGCTGGCTCAAGCCCCAGACGAGATTGTGGAGCGCGACCGCGAAGCCGAAGGACGTGGCCGAGACCGCGAGATCCGTGGTCGCCGGCGACAGGAAGAGCCCAAAACATTGCCGCAGCCCCATCGAGATCGACATGATCGAGGCCGCGAGGATGAGAATGACGAGAAGCCGAGGGCTCGTGGGCGAAATGGCCTCGGTTCGTGCGGGAGCTTGGAGCGACATCCGGTCTCCTCGTGGAGCGGACGCACACATAGCCCCAACCTGACCTCGCCCGTTTCACTGGTCAGTGTACTGGGTGCTCCAGCGAGCCCTTGCGGTTCGCTGCGCGGGATCAGCGCTCGTCAGGCGACCTCGCGGGAAGCCCGTTCGCCCCTGCGCATGGCCGTCAGCCAGGCGCCCGGCGTGAGGCCGTAGGCCCGCTTGAAGTGCCGCGTCATGTGGCTCTGGTCGGCGAAGCCCGCGTCCAGCGAGGCCTCGGCGAGAGAGGCGCCCCGGCCCAGCAGGCCGCGGACATGGTCGAGCTGCCGGAGCGTCCGGAAGCGGCTGGGGCTCGTGCCGTAGGCGAGGCGGAACTGACGGGTGAGGGTCCAGCGGTCGAGGCCGGCGACCGCTTCCAGATCCTCAAGGGAATGTCGCTCGGTGGGAGAGGATGCGAGGAGGTCCCGCGCACGGGCGACGCCGCTGGACGTCGGCGAGCGTCGCTCGGGTGCCGCCCGGCCGCAGGCGCGCCGGAGGAGTTCGGCAAGAGCCTCGACCAGCTCCGAGCCTGCGGTTTCGTCCCACTCGGCGTCGAAATCCCAGATCAGCGAGGCGATGCCGCTTCGGAGATCCGCCTGGTCGCGGACAGGCTCCCGGGCGAAGGGCAGGGGACCTCCGCCGAGCGCGTCCTGGATGAGCCCGGGATCGACATAGACGATCCGGTACGAGAAGCCCTCGTCCGTTCCGGCCGCACCGTCATGCGTCTCGTCGGGATGGAGGATGTGGCATTGCCCCGGGAGGCAGTGCCGCTGCTCGCCCCTGTATCGGAATGTCTGCACCCCCGAGAGCGTGATCCCGACCGCATAGGTGTCGTGGCGATGGGGCGAGAAGGCCGAGCCATGCAGCTCCGCCTGCAGCCGCTGGATCCCTGGGCTGCCCGCCGCGACCCGGATGCGATCCTCCTGGCGCAGTTCGTTCCGGCTGAGGAGGGGGGCGTTCATGCGGACTGGAAAGTGCATTCCTGGCGCCACCGTTCCATGTTCGAGTGCTCGTCCCGGCCGGAGCGCCGAGCATCGCATCGCGCCAGCGGTCGGTACAGCGCCGGCGGACTTCACCGGTGGGATCTGGAATTATCCGCGCAGCAAGCGAGACTTGGCGAGCCACTGCCCGGGCAGCGGCGGACCCCGACGATATGCACGCGGTGACAATGGGAGGGAGCCTTGGACGGGTCGGAACGCAAGGTGCTGGTCGTGACCGGCGGGGGCAGGGGGATCGGGGCGGCGATACTCCGGAAGGCAGTCGCTGAGGGCTATGCCGTCTGCTTCGGCTACCTGCAGGACGAGGACGCCGCGGTCGGGCTCGAGGCCGAGCTCCGGAGCCTCGGAGGCGAGGTCGCGCGGCTTCGCGGCGACGTCGCGGACCCGGATTTCGCCGCGGCGCTGTTCGGCCACGCCGAGGAGGCGCTCGGCCCCGTGACGGCCCTCGTCAACAATGCCGGGACGACCGGCCGCATCGGTCCCTTCGCCCAGGCCGAGACCGCCACGCTCCGGCGGGTCGTGGACGTCAATGTCCTCGGCGTCATGTTCTGCGCCCAGGAAGCGGTTCGCCGCTGGCAGGCGGCCGGTATCCGGGGCCGCATGGTCAACATCTCGTCGATCGCGTCGACGCTCGGAGCGCCCGGCGAATATGTCCACTACGCAGCCGCGAAAGCGGCCGTCGAAGCCTTCACGATAGGCCTCGCCAAGGAACTCGCCCCGACCGGGATGCGGATCAACGCGGTCGCGCCCGGCACCGTCTTCACCGACATCCACGCCGCCGCGGGAGAGCCGGGCCGCCCCGCCCGGGTGGTGTCGCGGGTGCCCATGGGCCGCATCGGCGAGCCCGTCGAGATCGCGAACGCGGTTCTGTGGCTGCTCGACGACGAGGCGTCCTATGTGACGGGCGCGGTCCTCAGGGTCTCGGGCGGCCTCTGACCAGCGAAGCCGGGCCGAGGCAAGGGCGAGGATCGTGACGTGGCGGATCTCGTGAAGGTGACGATGCGCGACGGGGTCGCCACCCTGGTCATGAGCAGGCCGGAGGCCCGGAACGCGCTCTCCTCGGCGTTGGTCGGCGAAATGACGGGAGCCCTGGACGACCTGGACCGGGACGACACCGTCCGGGTCGTCCTTCTCACGGGCGAGGGCCGTGATTTCGCCGCGGGCGCGGACGTTCACGAAATGATCTGCATGAACGTTCAAGACGCCGTGGCGAAGGATTTCGCAGGATGCTGCACGCGCCTGGGCGAATTCCGCAAGCCGGTCGTGGCGGCCGTTGCGGGATACGCGCTTGGCGGAGGGTGCGAGCTTGTCGAAATGTGTGACGTGGTGATCGCGGCCGAGGATGCACGGTTCGGCCATCCCGAGATCGCTCTGGGCACGATGTCGGGGGCGGGCGGGACGCAGCGCCTGCCGAGGCTCGTGGGGCGCCACGTGGCGCTCGATCTCCTGCTCACCGGACGCCACCTCACGGCCGCCGAGGCCCGCATGGTCGGGCTGGTGTCCCGGGTCGTGCCCCGCGAAGACCTGATGAAGGAAGCGGAGGCGGTGGCCAGGACGATCGCATCCTTCCCGCCGATGGCGGTGCGCGCGATCAAGGAGGCCGTCGGCCGGACGGAGAGCCTCCCGCTCCAGGACGGCCTCGCGCTGGAGCGCCGGATGTTCCACCTCACCTTCGCGTCGGACGAGCGCCGCGACCGCATGGAGGCCTTCGCGAGCCGCCGTCGGTGACCGCCCGGTCGTTTCGGCGATCGCGAGATGGATATACTGAAGCGCCGCCGGGTCCCGACGCATGCCCTTGAGCCTACCGCCCCTTCCGACGCTCCGCGTGTTCGAGGCCGCGGCCCGGCACCAGAGCTTCAAGCTGGCAGCCGAGGAACTCGGCCTGACCCCGAGCGCGATCAGCCACGGCGTCGCGACGCTGGAGGATTGGCTCGGCGTCGAGCTGTTCGAGCGGGGTCCGCGCGGCGTGACGCTCAGCCAGGCCGGAAGCGACTACGTCGCGTACATCACGGACGCCCTCGAGACGATCGCCATCGGAACGCGCCGGCTGCCGAAGGCGCGGGGCGAGCGCCGCGTCCGCATCAGCGTCGCGCCGACCTTCGCGCTGTGCTGGCTCCTGCCTCGGCTCGGCGCCTTCCGGGCGCTGCACCCGAGGATCATGGTGTCGGTGGACACCTCGCAGCGCCGCGTCAGTCTCTCCGGTGAGGACGGGGACTTCGCGATCCGGATGGGGGTGGAGCCGCCTCCCGGCCTGCAGGCCGACCATCTGCTCCGCGAGTCCCTCGTCGCGGTCGCGGCGCCCGAATATCTCGCCAGGATCAGGGATCCCGCCGGGCCCCTGGATTGGCAGCGCGCGACCCTGCTGCGGTTGCAGACGGTCGCCCTGGACTGGGCCGCATGGGCGGAGGCGACCCGGACGGCGATGCCCGAGCAAATCCAGAGCCTGCATTTCGACACGCTGCAGATGATCCAGGAGGCCGCCCGCGAGGGGCTTGGCATCGCCATCTGCAGGCGGCCCTTCGTGGACGAGGACCTCAATACCGGGCGGCTCGTCGTCGTGGGTCCCAAGGAGACCGGCCTGACCAGCTCGTACTGGCTCGTATCGCCATCCGGCACCGAGACCCGGCCGGAGATGATCGCGTTCAGGCGATGGCTGCTCGGGATCGCCTCGTCCGAGACCGATGCCGGACCGGCGCGGCGGGACCGAACGCCCGGCCTTGCGCATGCGGGGGAAGGTGCTGCGCCGGCCCTGCGAGATCAGGTCGGGCCCGGCGCCGGCCGCACGTCTCGTCGAGACGAGGCCGCGTCGAGCAATGCCAGCACCGTACCCCCGAGATAGCAGGCTGCCGCAAAGGCGGTGACCGAGGCGGAGCCGAGCGCATCGGCGAGCCGGCCGGCGATTGCGGGCCCGATGAAGAGCCCGACGCCGAGCGCTCCGGTGGCGAAGCTGAACAGGCGCGGATACGCCGCCTCGCTCGTCCGCTCGCGCACGAGGGCCGTCACGACGGCCGGTGCGAAGGACAGCCCCAGTCCGACCAGGGCCGCGCCCAACAGCGAGCCCGCCACCCCGCCCGTTCCGGTGCAGAATGCGCCGAGCGCGCCGCTGAACAGGACGAGGGCCAGGGAGAGGCCGGTCACCCGGAACCGCGCCAGCAGGGCGCCTCCTGCCGATCCGAGCAGGCTGCCCGCCCCGAGGCTCAGCCACGTCCAGGCCACCACGGCCAGGCTCGCGTCCCGGGCCGCGAGGTCCGCCCCCACGAAAGTCGCGTAGGCGATATAGGCGCTTCCGAAGAGCAGGTAGGCGCCGAACAGGGCCGCGAACGCTTCCGGCTTCGCAGAGCTCGAAGCGTCCTCGGACGAACCCGCCGGCGCCGCTTTCGGCCGCGGCGTGAGCCCGAACCGTATCGCGGCCGCCGCTCCGAGTGCGCCGGCGAGGAGGAACGCCACCCGCCAGATCTCGGGTTCGGGCAGCAACCAGGGGACCGCGAGCGCGCTCGCCACGATGGCGAACCCGGTTCCCGACCAGATCGCGACGCTCGCCAGGCCGCGATGGCGGGGCTGCGTCTCGGCGAAGACGAGCATGAACACCCCGACCAGGCCGAAACCGGCGCCGAGGCCCATCAGCACCCGGCCGCAGCACAGGATGATCGCATCCGCCGCGGCCGCGCTCGCGAGGGCTCCCGCCGCGAAGGCGAGGTGCCCGTAGGATGCGAGCTTCCGCATGTCGGCCGGGCCGGCCACGTAGGGGGCGAGCAGCGTGCCGACGAGGTAGGCGGCGAGGTTCGCGGCCCCGAGAAGGCCGCTCGCCGTATAGTTCAGCCCGAGATCCCGCCGGATGGCCGGCAGCGCCGTCCCGTAGGTGATCCGGGCGATGCCGATGTCCAGCGCGACCGCGAGCATCCCCCAGGCGACGAGCGAGGCGGGAAATCGCCGCGCATCCGCGGGACGATGCGGGGCCTGCAGGCCGAGCCCCGTGTCTAAGCCGACGAGCCTCGGGGCAGGCGGCGATCCGGCCCTCACCTCGGCATCGCTCTTCGCCTCTCGAGGCCGCGCCGTTCGGACTGGCGGCCGGCCAGGTCGTTCAGGCGGGACGGGAATTTCAGCGCCTCTTCGCGCCTCGCGGAGGCGATCGCTTCCAGGGCCATCCGGCCTGCCTCTTCCACGTGCCTGACATCGTGATGGATCAGGCCGTGGACGATGGCGCCGTTGAGGAGGACGAGAACACGCCGGGCCACCTTCTCGGGCTCGGACAGGGCGAGGGCGTCCAGGCGGCGGCGGAGGGCATCCTCGAGGCCGCCCTGCTGCCGCCGGGCGCCCACGAGCGCGGGATGGCCGGGCAGGCCCGCCATCTCGATGGCGGCCCGCACGAAAGCATCTCCGGTCCACCGCATGTCGACGCAGGCCTCGGCGATCCGGGAAAAGGCCCGCCTGACGTCGGTCTCGACGTCCGGGCCCGCGCTCGAGCCGAGGAGGCCCGGCCAGCACGGCTCGCCATCGGGTGCATCCAGGCATGACGCGATGAGGTCGTCCTTGCTCCGGAAGTGGCAATAGACCGTCCGCTTGGTCACGCCCGCCCGCTCGGCGATGTCGTCGATGGTGACGGCCCTGAAGCCCCTCGCTGCGAACAGCGCCGAGGCGGCTTCCCTGATGCGAACGGCCGTGTCTTCGCTCTGTCTGCCCAACGCCGATCCCCGCAGCCCGGCCGAGGACATCCTCGCCGAGGCAGCCCGGAGGATCTTCGAGGCAGCGCCCGCCTCTCAAGCGAGTTCGGCTCGTGCCGGTTGAGCGCCGTTCATGCCGTCCCGGGCCCCAGGGCCGGTGGGCCCTCCCGGCCCGCTCAGATCTCCAGGGACAGGCCGTCCTCGGCCGCCATGCAGCCGTCCGGCACGCGGCCGAGCATGTCCGAACTCATATGCGTGAGCAGCACCTTCGCGGCCCCGATGGCCTCCAGGTGGAGGCGAAGCGCCTGCCAGTTCAGGTGAAAGCGGACCGAGCGCTCGAACGTATAGGCCTCGGCGATCAGAAGATCGGCGCCCTGTCCGGCGGAAACCAGCGCATCCACCCATTCGGTGTCGCCGGTGTAGCAGATGACCTTGCCCTCGCATTCGAGCCGCAGGGCGAAGGAAGGCGCGCCGGAGGGGTGCAGGACCGGGAAGGGCGTGACCTCGACGCCGCCGATCTCCGCTCG
>JAFAEL010000079.1 GCA_023423995.1 Pseudomonadota bacterium
CCGTCCGTCAGCTCGGAGCCGAGCGGGTAGGAATCCTCGGCCAGCAGGGTCGCCCCGTTCCGCTCGACGCCGAAGCGAGCCCGGAAGCAGCCCCCGCCGTCCTTCACGTGCAGGTTGGTGTTGTAGAGGATCGCCGAGCCCGGATGGCGGATCTCGGGCTTGCCCCAGCACGGCCAGGGCAGGCCGTAATAGTCGCCGCCGACCTCCGGATCGTCCTTTGGCGCGCGCAGCGTCACGAGGTCGAACTTGTGCTGGTTCTTCATATGCGCCTTCAGGCGCTCGGGCGATTGCCCGCAATAGCCGGTCGACCAGCCGCCACGGTTGATCTCGCGCAGGATGTCCTCTGCGACCGGTACGTTGTTCTCGACCTTGATGTTCTTGAACAGATCCTCCGCGAAGCCGAGCTTCTTCGCGAGCAGGTACATGAACTCGTAGTCGTTCTTGGATTCGAAGGCCGGCTTCACGATCTGCTCGCCCCACTGGATCGAGCGGTTGGAGGCCGTGCGCGAACCCTCCATCTCGAGCGAGGTGCAGATCGGCAGGAGGTAGACCCCATCCTTGCGGTCGCCCATCGTGGCGAAGCTCGTCGGATGCGGGTCGGCGACCACGAGCAGTTCGAGCTTGTTGACGCCCTCGACCGCCTCGGGGATGCGGGTGACGGTGTTGCCGCCGTGACCGAACACCATCATGGCCTTGATGTTGGCCTTCTGGTCGACCTGGTCCTCGGGCAGGTTCACGGCGTCGAACCACCGCGTCGAGGTGATGCCCGGGGCCTCCATGTTCTGCTTCCGGGTGCGGGCGGGGCGCCCGGCCTTCGCCGGCACCTCGTCGAACCGCGACTGCAGCCAGTCGTAGCTGACGTCCCAGACGCGGGCCCAGTGGCGCCAGGCGCCCTCGACCAGGCCGTAATAGAGCGGCAGCGTCGTCACATCCAGGCCGAGATCGGTCGCGCCCTGCACGTTGGTGTGGCCGCGGAAGATGTTCGCGCCGGTGCCGGGCTTGCCCACGTTCCCGGTCGCGAGCGCGAGAATGCAGAGGGCCCGCACGTTCGCCGTCCCGACCGTGTGCTGGGTCGCGCCCATGCACCAGATCACGGTCGCCGGCTTCTCGTGCGAGAAGAGGTAGGCGACGCGCTTCAGCTGCTCGCCGGGCACGCCCGTGACGCGCTCGACCTCGTCGGGCGCCCACTTCGCGACTTCCTTGCGAACGTCGTCCATTCCGTAGACGCGCTGGCGGATGAAGTCCTTGTCCTCCCAGCCGTTCTGGAAGATGTGCCAGAGGATGCCCCAGACGAGCGGGATGTCAGTGCCCGAGCGCAGCCGGACATACTCGGTCGCGTGAGCGGCCGTTCGGGTGAAGCGCGGATCAACGACGATCATGTTGGCGCGGTTAATCTCCTTGCCGGCCAGCACGTGCTGCATGGAGATCGGATGTGCCTCGGCCGGATTGCCGCCGAGGATGATCATCGTCTTGGCGTTGCGGATGTCGTTGTAGGAATTCGTTTGGGCGCCGTAGCCCCAGGTGTTGGCGACACCCGCGACCGTGGTCGAGTGGCAGATGCGGGCCTGGTGGTCGACCGAGTTCGTGCCCCAGAAGGCGCCGAACTTGCGCAGGAGATAGGCGGCCTCGTTCGTATACTTGGCAGAGCCGAGCCAATAGGCGGAATCGGCGCCGTACTTGCCCCGGATCTCGAGCAGCTTGTCGCCGATTTCGTTGATCGCCTGGTCCCAGCTGACGCGCTGCCACTGCCCGTTCACGAGCTTCACCGGGTACTTCAGCCGACGCTCGCTGTGGACCAGTTCACGGATCGCGGCGCCCTTGGCGCAGTGGGTGCCGCGGTTGATCGGCGATTCCCACGAGGGCTCCTGACCGACCCAGACGCCGTTCACGACTTCGGCCGTGACCGTGCAGCCCACCGAACAGTGGGTGCAGATGTTCTTCTTGATCGTCACCTGCGGCCCGCTGACCGCGGTGCCTGCCGCCTGCGCCTTGCGCACGGCGCCGAGTTGGAGCGAGCCCACGGCCGCGAGGCCGCCGACCGCCAGGCCGGAGCGGCGGAGGAATGAGCGGCGATCCATGGCCCCGGAGGAGAGGCCGGCGGCGATGGCCTGGAGCTTTGCGCGGCCCGCCTCGCCGCTCTTGCGCTTCGTCAGCATCGGGCAGCCCTCACTTCTTCAGGGTCTCGTACCCGTTGGTACGGTAGAACGCCTTGACGTGGTCGGACTCGCGATAGCGAGCCTTGGTTTCGCTCTGGCCGGGGTCGTAGGCCTGAGCCTCCGTCGCCGCGATCGGAGAGACGGCAACCGCGACGGCTGCGCTGGAAGCGCCTCCGACGGCCCCGAGAAACTTGCGGCGATCCATCGCCTTCTTGTCGCTGCTGCTCATGTTCGTGTCTCCGCTCGACGTCGGATCCGATCTGCCCGGGGGCAGTTCAGTTCTCGATCGCGAAGGCCTCCGTCTCAATCTCGATGAACAAACGGCCCAGGGCACCGACGGATCGGTAGAACCTGGAAGAATTCGCGGTCTCGAGATCTTCGAAGAACCGCTCGGCAAAGGGCTTCAGGTGCCGGTCGAAGAAGCGACGCTCCGCGTCGCCCTCGGCGGCGAACTGCCTTCCGGCGAGGCCCGACATGACCTCGCACAGGATGGCGACGTGGTCCTCCGGCTCGCGGACGTCCTCGGAGGTCTCGATCCCGAGCGCCTGCAGATCCTCGCGCACCCGCGCCAGCGGACGCTCGTTGAGGAAGCCGGTCAGGTAGTAGGACGCATAGGGCAGGATCTCGCCGCGCCCCAACCCCACGAACAGATCGAAATACTCGCGCGAGACCGCATCCGCACTCGTCGCGGCCGCTGCCTCAGCCAGCTTGCGGTGCGCGGCCCCGAGCGGGCTCGCATCACCTTCGAGCCGGGCGATCCTGCCGAGCAGCTCCTGGCTTGGCGCGCGAGCTAGCAGGTTGGCGAGAAGGGCGTATTCCTGAGAGCGCAGGAGGTCGATCTCGTCGAGCTCGGGATCTTGGCTCAACTCGCGTTCCTTGTCGCCGAAGAGATCAGGCCGCAGCAGCGACCGGTGGACGCCGGTGACCGCCTCCACGGCGACCACGCGGTCAGCCGGAATCCGCTTCCAGTTCGAGACCGCGGGCTGCGAGATGCCCAAAGCACGGGCCAGCGCGCCGATGCCGCCGGCGGCCCGAATAGCTTCCTCGATACCCTCGGTGCGCATTTCGCTCCCGGCAAGACGTGGTTCAGCGGCCACGCTTGACCCCATAATACGCGGTTATGGAGCGAGACAAGACTTAGAATAGATCGAACTTTGGTAGGGCGGCGCCATGCCGCCGCGACAGGGTGCGCGCCGGCGATGGCCGCTCTGCCTCGACGGGCTCTGCCGAGGCTGGTTCAGCCTCGGCCGTCGCGGCGCTGAACGCCGCAGTTCCGGCGATCTGCAAGGGGGCAGGCGCGGCTGCGCCGCCCGTCTCCAGGCCTGCGGCCTCCTCTGCTGCGGGCTCGGGAGATGGCGGCTCTTCAGGCTTCGCGGACGCGGCCTCGCGCGCCTCCTGCTGTGGCGAGGCGGCACCGGAGAACATCTTCTCGATCCGCTCGGTCATGTCGTCGCCCGGCAGGAGCGGCCCGCAGCCCGGCACGCCGCCCGGCACGTTCCAGTCCCAGGCATAGTCCCGGGCATCGCCGACATAGTCGCGAATGGCCGGGTCGAGCGCCCACATGCGCCGCAAGGCCGCCTTCTTCAGCACCTCGGGGACACCGTTGCGCAGGAAGGCGGTAATGTCGGATTCCGGGGTCAGGTCCTCGACGCGCGGCA
>JAFAEL010000147.1 GCA_023423995.1 Pseudomonadota bacterium
ATCCATGGCCCGTCCGCCCCTGCTGCAAGCCCTGCGCGACCGCGTGCTCCTGTGCGATGGCGGAATGGGCAGCCGCGTCCAGGCGCTGACGCTGGATGTGGAGAAGGATTACTGGGGCAAGGAGAACTGCACCGAGGTGCTGTGCCTTTCCCGCCCCGAGCTCGTGCGGGAAATCCACCGCGGCTATTACGAGGCCGGGTCGGACATGGTGCTGACCAACTCCTTCGGCGGCTCCCCCATCACGCTGGAGGAGTTCGAGCTGGGCTCGAAGGCCTTCGAGATCAACAAGCTCTCGGTGGAGCTGGCGCGCGAGGCGGCGGAAAGCTTCGCCGACGGGCGGGACCGCTGGGTGATCGGCGATATCGGCCCCGGCACCAAGCTGCCGAGCCTCGGCCATATCGACTATGACACGCTGGAAGCGGCGCTGACCGAGCAATGCCGCGGCCTGATCGCCGGCGGCGCCGACGCACTGCTGACCGAGACCAACCAGGACACGCTGTTCATCAAGGCCGCCGTCAACGCCGCCAAGATCGCGCTGCGCGAGGCGGGCAAGGATATCCCGATCTTTGTGCAGGTGACGGTGGAAACCACCGGCACGCTGCTGGTGGGCTCTGACATCGCCGCCGCCACGGCGGTGATCCAGGCGCTGGACGTGCCGCTGATCGGGCTGAACTGCGCAACCGGCCCGCAGGAAATGGCCGAGCATGTGCGCTACCTGGCGCAGAACTGGCCGGGCCTGATCTCGGTGCAGCCCAATGCCGGCCTGCCGGAGCTGGTGGACGGCAAGACGCATTACCCGCTGGGCGCCGCCGAGATGGCCTCCTGGATGGAGCGCTTCGTGGCCGAGGACGGCGTCAACCTGATCGGCGGCTGCTGCGGCACCTCCACGCCGCATATCCAGGCGCTGGATGCCATGCTGCGCCGCGTGGATGGCGGGACGTTCCGCCCCGCGCCCGTGAAGCGCAATGTCCATTGGGTGCCGCAGGTGGCGAGCCTGTATGGCGCCACCACGCTGCGGCAGGAGAACAGCTATTTCTCCATCGGCGAGCGCTGCAACGCCAATGGCTCCAAGGCCTGGCGCGAGCGGCAGGCGGCGCATGACTGGGACAGCTGCGTCTCGATCGGCCGCGAGCAGGTGGCGGAAGGCTCCAACTCCCTCGACATCTGCACCGCCTTTGTTGGCCGCGACGAGATGGCGGAGATGAACGAGGTGGTCCGCCGCTTCACCGGCTCGGTCAACGCGCCGCTGGTGATCGACAGCACCGAAACGCCGGTGATCGAGGCGGCGCTGAAGCTGCATGGCGGCAAGCCCATCATCAACTCGATCAATTTCGAGGATGGCGAGGGCCACGCGCATGACCGCCTGAAGCTCGCCAAGAAGTTCGGCGCCGCCGTGATCGCGCTCACCATCGACGAGGTGGGCATGGCGAAGACGCCCGAGGACAAGCTGCGCATCGCCGAGCGGCTGGTGGATTTCGCCTGCAACAAGCACGGCCTGCCGCAAAGCGACCTGCTGATCGACCCGCTGACCTTCACCATCGCCACCGGCAACGAGGATGACCGCAAGCTGGGGCAATGGACGCTGGAAGGCATCCGCATGATCCGGGACAAGTTCCCCGACATCCAGATCATCCTCGGCCTGTCCAACATCTCCTTCGGCCTGAACCCGGCCTCGCGCCATGTCCTGAACTCGGTGTTCCTGGACCACGCGGTGAAGGCGGGCATGACCGGCGCCATCGTGCACGTCTCCAAGATCAAGCCGCTGCACTCGATCCCGCCCGAGGAGGTGAAGGTCGCCGAGGATTTGATCTTCGACCGCCGCAGCGAAGGCTACGATCCGTTGCAGCGCCTGCTGGAGATGTTCGCCGGCCGCAAGGCGGCGGATTCCGCCAAGAAGGCGAAGGCCGAGACGGTGGAAGGCCGCCTCAAGGACCGCATCGTCGATGGCGACCGCAAGGGGCTGGACGAGGAGCTGGCCGATGCGCTGGCCAAGGGCATCAAGCCGCTCGACATCATCAACGGCATCCTGCTCGACGGCATGAAGGTGGTGGGCGAGCTGTTCGGCGCCGGCAAGATGCAGCTTCCCTTCGTGCTGCAATCGGCCGAGACGATGAAAGCCGCCGTCGCCTATCTCGAACCCCACATGGAGAAGGTCGAGGGGCAGGAGAAGGGCACCATCGTGCTGGCGACCGTGAAGGGCGATGTGCACGACATCGGCAAGAACCTCGTCGACATCATCCTCACCAACAATGGCTACAAGGTCGTCAATCTCGGCATCAAGGTGCCGCTGAACGACATGGTGGCGGCGGTGCGGGAGCACCGGGCGCATGCCATCGGCATGTCCGGTCTGCTGGTGAAATCCACCGTGGTGATGAAGGAGAACCTGGAGGAGATGTCGCGCCAGGGCGTGGAGGTGCCGGTGCTGCTGGGCGGCGCCGCGCTGACGCGCAACTTCGTCGAGGATGACTGCGTCCGCGCCTATGCCAATGGCAAGGTCGCCTATGCGCGCGACGCCTTTGACGGCCTGCACCTGATGGACAAGGTGATGGGCAATGGCTTCGAGGACTATCTGGCCGCGCTGCAATCCAAGCGCTCCGGCAAGTCGCGCAACCAGGCCCGCACCCTGGGCACCGCCGATCCGCGCGGCTTCGCGCCGGTGGAGCTGGGCTATGCGCAGGAGCGCCGCCGCCGCCTGACCGCCGGTGAGCCGGTGCCGGTGCCGCCCTTCTGGGGCGCGCGGGTGATCGAGGCCGCGCCCAAGGCGGTGGTGCCCTTCATCAATGAGCGCTCGCTCTACCAGTTCCAGTGGGGCTTCCGGAAGCAGGGCCGGTCCTTGGAGGATTTCATCGGCTGGGCGAAGCAGGAGCTGCGCCCGGTGCTGAAGCGCATGCTGGCGCTGGCGGAGGCGGAGAACATCCTCCGCCCGCAGGCGATCTACGGCTACTGGAAATGCGCCGGCCAGGGCAATGACGTGATCCTGTTCGCCGAGGACGGGGCCACGGAAGTCGCCCGCTTCACCCTGCCGCGCCAGCCGAAGCAGGATGGCGACTGCATCGCCGATTTCGTGCGCGACATCGATGACGGGCCGGAGCGGCGCGACGTGATCGGCCTGCAGGTGGTCACCGTCGGGCAGAAGGCCAGCGACATCGCGCGCGACTGGTTCGAGGGCAACCGCTACCAGGATTACCTCTACCTGCACGGCCTGTCGGTCGAGATGGCCGAGGCGATGGCGGAATACGTCCACAAGCGCATCCGCGCCGAGCTCGGCTATGCCGGGGAGGATGACCGCGACATGGAGAAGATGCTGAGCCAGGGCTATCGCGGCGGCCGCTTTTCCTTCGGCTATCCGGCC
>JAFAEL010000190.1 GCA_023423995.1 Pseudomonadota bacterium
GAGATCATGCAGGAGGGCGAGCCTCCCGCCGCCAGATGGGTTCTCCGTACGATCGTGGCCTTCGTGTTCACACTGATCGCGCTCTCGGCCGTGATGAGGCTCGATCGGGTCGTGACGAGCATCGGTGGCGAGGTCACCGGCGTGGAGCCCAACCTTGTCCTGCAGGTGCTCGAAGACTCGATCATCCGTAGCCTTCTGGTAAAGGAGGGGGACGTCGTCACGGGCGGGCAGCTCCTGGCGAAGCTTGACCCCACGTTTACGACCGCCGACGTCAATCAGCTTGAAGTGCAGGTTGCGGCAGCGAATGCGCAGATCGCGCGGCTTGAGGCAGAGCGCGCGGGTCGGGATTTTCAGATCGAGCGCCCTGATGCGGGTACAGACGCATTAACCGGGTACATTGCGCTCCAGCGTAGCCTCTATGTGCAAAGGAAGTCGCAGTTCCAGGCTCAACAGCGAAGCTTCGATGAGAAAATCGCTCTGACGAAAGCCACCATGGACAAGACCCGCGAGGATGAGCGCCAGCTCACGGACCGTCTCGCGATCTTCAAGGAAATCGAGGCGATGCGCACGGCGCTTGAAGCCTCTAAGATCACGAGCCGCTTGCAACTCCTTCAGTCAACCGACCAGCGGATTGAGATCGAGCGCAGCCTCGAGCTCAGCCGAAACAGTCTGCGTGAATCCGGCCATCAGCTCCAGGCGCTGATCTCCGATCGTGAGGCATTCAACCAGCAATGGCTCGCGCAGGTTGGGCAGGAGCTGGTCACCGCCAGCCAGAGCCGCGACGCCGCATTGGAGCAGTTGGCGAAGGCAAAGAGGCGTCAGGACCTTGTTGTTATGACCGCGCCAGAAAACGGGATCGTACTGCGTCTTGCGAAGGTGTCGCAAGGGTCGATCCTGAAAGCCGGCGAGCAACTGATGCAGATCGTGCCGACCCGCGCCCCGCTGGAGGCAGAGGTCAAGGTCGCTGCGGGCGACATCGGATTTATCCGTCCCGGGGACCGTTGTGTGATCAAGCTCGACCCCTTCAATTTCGTCGAGCACGGATGGGCGGAGGGGCGTCTGCGCTGGATCAGCGAAGGCGTGTTCACGACCGACGCAGACGGGCGCCCCGCCCCAGCGTACTACAAAGCGCGGGTCACCATTGATGACCTGCAACTCAAGAACCTCCCGGAATCGGCGCGCCTGATCCCAGGGATGCAGCTTAATGCCGACATACATGTGGGCACGAGGACGGTTCTTGCCTACTTTTTCCACGGATTGATCCGCCACTTCGGCGAGGCGATGCGTGAGCGTTAATCGCGGCGCCGCTCCGCAGCGAAGCATCTTCGCCCGCCTTGCAGGGGGCAGAGACTTCTTTACCCGTCAGAGGCCGGACCGCGTGGTAGCGGCATATGATGCTGGGAACACGAGCGAGCTCCTGCGTCTAGCGCAGGGGGGAGGTCTGGAGGCTCAGTATCGGCTCGCCTTAGCCTACGCGACCGGGCAAGGCGCACAGCAGAACCTCGCAGAGGCAGCCTTCTGGTACCGGAAGGCCGCAGAAGGCGGCCACAGGGAGGCTCAGTTCCAGCTTCATCTTGTGCTCTTACACGGCGGTACGAAACGGGGGGGAGCGAATGCTGGCTGGTATGCGGCGGCAGCTACGGGGGCGCCGGCGCGTGCGGATGCATTGTCGGCGGCTCTCTTTCCTAATGGGCTGGCGATCTCAGAAGATCCCGAGGAAGCTTTGAGATGGGGCTTGGCTGCCGCGAGCGCGGGTCACGTCGCTGCCCAGGCGAGTGTCGCGAGGATGCTGGCGGATGGGCGGGGGTGTCCTCCAGACCGGCAGGCCGCCCGCCGGTGGTATGAGGCCGCCGCCGAGGGAGCTGATCCCGACGCAGAATTCGCTCTCGGCGTGATTTACGCCAATGGCCTTGACGTTCCCATCGACTTCGAGCGCGCGGCTTCATGGTACAAGCGCGCAGTCAGGCAGGGCAACGTTCGGGCAATGACGGCTCTGGGCCTCCTGTATCAAACGGGTCAAGGGGTCGAGCGCGATCTTGAGCAAGCAGCCCGTCTTTTCAGGATCGCTGGTCGAAAGGGAGACCCGAGAGCCAACTACCATCTGGCGCTATTGCATCTAAGTGGAGAGGGCGTCCCTGCCGATCTGGATCAGGCAAAATCCTATCTCGAGCTTGCCGCGATGCATCAGTATCTCCCGGCAGTGCTGGTGCTTACGAGGCATAATCGAGCGGAAGGAAGAACGGCTGTAGCGATCACGTGGGTCAGGCCGGCCGCGGAGGCGGGTGATCCTGAGGCGCAGTGTCTTCTCGGCTCCCTTCTACTCGAATCCGGTCGTGCCAATCTCGAGGAGGGTCTGAATTGGCTTGGCATGGCAGCCGAGAAGGGGCACATACAAGCTCAGGTCCTGATGGCAAAGGCGCTGCGAGAGGTGCCCGCACAACGAGACAGCGCGGTTGCGCTGCTCAGCAAGGCAGCCGCCGCAGGATCTGCCGAAGCAAAGTTCATGCTGGCCGGGGAGCACCTCAAAGGCGAGCGTCTCGACTACGATAAGGCCGTTCGAGCCCTGCGGGAATCTGCCGAACTAGGGCATGTTCCCGCCATGATGAGACTGGGACACCTTTACTCGGAAGAGCGCGCCGGAGTCGACATCGACGGTCACCGGAAACAGGCTGCATACTGGTTTCAAGCCGCGGCTGATGCTGGCAGCCCAGAAGCCGGTTTCATCCTCGGATGGCTTTATCTCGATGGCAAGGGCGTTGAGCAAAGCGACGAGAGAGCCGTCGAGCATTTCGTGCTCGCGGCTGACCGAGGCAACGTTCGAGCTGCGTTTCAGCTTGGCGCGATGTGTGCCTCGGGGCAGGGGACAAGAAGAAATCCGAAGCAGGCAGTGTATTGGTACCGAATTGCCGCAGCTGGAGGGGAGCGCCGGGCGCAGTACAATCTTGCATCCATGCTCGCTCGCGGCGATGGCTGTGTTCAGGACATCGAGGAGGCCGTGAACTGGTACGAGGCTGCAGCCGCGAACGGTCTGCCCGAAGCTCGCTCTGCGCTCGCCAGACTGCAGCGACATCAGGAGATGAGCACAGCCGGGCCCCCGGGCGCGCAGGTCTCGATCTCAGAGATCTCCGTTCACGATCGCGGAAGCTGACACGATGTGCAGATGCGATCTAGCGAAGCTCGCTGTGCGAACTGCACGCGCGAGGCGTGTCACGGAGAATGCCGCAGTGATCGAGAACAGGGTTCGATCAATGCATCGCTCCTGACCGCCGATCTTTGGCGCCACTGATGCCACCCGTACTCCGTAATCATCCGCGTACCATCGGCAACCGCGCTGCGGGGGCGGCGGAGCGCGTGTCCCGCCAGCGTGGGCGCATCGTCGAGCTCTCGTCTGAAGGTATCGAGATTCAGGTCGCGCAAGGCGCTGATTCAGCAGGGAGGAGTGCCAAGCTTGTTCTTAACAAGCGTTTCCCTCTGGCGATCGGTGCGGAGGAAACAGTCGGCGGGGCGTCAGTAGGCATCGAACCGCGCTCTGCCAGTAAACGTGTGCCGTTCTCCGAACTTGTTGCTTCCGTACGTGGCCATTTTCCGGATTGGACGCCGGCGGATGAGGGCGCCCACCGCCTTGAACTCTGGTGCGGTGAAAACATTGATGACTGGTTGGAGTTTTGCTATGCTCCGGCCCCCACGGGAAAGGTGGAGCTCTACTCGGCCGAACTCGTTCAGGGTTGGGCAGTCGATACGGTCAGTCCAAACATACCGGTCACCGTCGAGTTGTTTATCGACGGAGTTCGATACAGTTCCGTCCGGGCGAGCGGCGATCGCCCCGATCTCGTGAGGGCGGGCATAACGGCCCAAGGCGGTGGATTCCGTTTGCCCCTCCCGAGCTATGCACTTGGGGAAAGCTCGGAACACGAGCTGGAAGTGCGGGCGGCCTATTCAAGGCAACCGCTCCTGAACGGCATGGTAAAGGCCGAAAACCTGCCCCCGCTCAAGCCCGTCGTGCCGCAGCCGCTGCGGATGCCCGATTTCTCGCAGCGCGGCGTTACGATAATCGTGCCCATCTACAATGCGCCTGTCGAGCTTCGAGCGTGCCTTGCGTCGCTCTTCCGGCACACAAAAGCTCCGGCTCGCTTGCTTCTCATCGACGATGCAAGCCCGGACCCTGAGATCTCATCGATTCTCCTGGAAGCAGGGCGCCGCGCGCACGTTCGGGTCCTGCGCAACGAGGCAAACGCGGGTTACACGCGGACGATCAACAGAGGCCTGTCAGAAGCGGGACGTGATGATGTCGTCTTGCTGAATTCGGATGTCGTGGTCACGCCCGGATGGCTCGAGAGCCTACGGGTGGCGGCCTATCTCTCCCCCGAGATCGCGACAGTCACTCCGGTCTCCGATAATGCAGGCGCGTTCTCTGTGCCTGAACCAAACGTGGCCAACCACTTCCCGCGGGAACTCGGTCCGGACGACGCTGCCCGCCTCGTCCGGCAGGAGGCAGCAGGCATCCTTCCCCCGGTGCCGACCGGGAACGGCTTCTGCCTCTTCATCAGGCGAACATGCCTGGACGCAATCGGCGTATTCGACGACGCAGGCTTTCCACGGGGATACGGCGAAGAGAATGACTTCTCGATGCGGGCCGTCCGCGCCGGGTTTCGACATATCGTCGATGACCGCACCTTCATCCAGCACACGCGCTCGGCCAGCTTCGGCTCTTCGAAGCATGCGCATCTGTCGTCGGGGCGACGCCTCGTCGACGAGCGATATCCCGAGTACTCGCATCTCGTAGATCGCGCGTTCAACGGGCAGGACGTTCTTGCCACACGCTGGCGCGTCCGGCGTGCCCTCGCCAGGTATAAGATCTCGGGAAGCAAGCCGAAGCCACGCATTCTGTACGTGATATCGACCACAACGGGGGGAACGCCTCAGACGAACCTCGATCTGATGGCGGGGGTTTCCGACCGATTCGAAGCCTGGGTGCTTCGCTGCGACACGCGCATTGTCGAACTAACGAGGTGCACCGCGGGAATTCAGGAGACGGTCAGGCGTGTGAAACTCATTACCCGATTGGATCCGATAGCCCACGGAACTGCCGAGTACGACGCTATCATCTCCGAGTTTGCGTTCCTGTATGCGTTCGAGATCGTGCACATCCGACACATAGCGTGGCACAGCCTGAACCTTCCGGCGATATTCCGAAGATCCGGCGCCGATGTTATTTTTTCGTTCCACGACTACTATGCGGTTTGTCCCACCGTGAAGCTGCTGGACGATAAGCGCGCGTTCTGCGGCGGCACGTGCACGGCCGGACACGGCGAGTGCATCCCGGAGCTGTGGCCTGCGCACGAGATGCCGCGGCTCAAGCATAGATACGTCACGGAATGGCGGACGAGGATGTCACGTGCGCTGAGTTGCTGCGACGGCTTCATCACGACGACCGCTCCCGCTTTCGACGTGATCTTCCGCAGTTTCCCCGATCTTTCGAAGCTGCCACACGCGGTGATCCCTCATGGCCGTAATTTCGATGGGTTTGTTCCCCCGCGTCCGGCAGTAGCGCGATCTAGCTTGCGCGTCCTTATTCCAGGCAACATCTCCGTTGCCAAGGGAGCGCAGTTGATCAACGAGATCGCTGCCCTTGCCCCTGCGGGGGAGATCGAGCTCCATATTCTCGGCGATCAAGGCGCCGTCAAGACGGGCCCTGGCGTAATAGCCCACGGCAAGTACGACAGAGCCGAGTTTGCAGGCCGTGTGAAGGAAATTGCCCCAGACATGGGGGCGATATTTTCGATTTGGCCGGAGACTTACTCTCATACATTGACTGAGATGTGGGCCTGCGGCCTTCCGGTTCTTGGGTTGGACATTGGCGCCGTCGGAGAACGGCTGCGCCAAGCCGGGGGTGGATGGCTGCTTCCCGTCAGCTCACAACCGTCCGCTATCGTCGCTGAACTTCGCCGTATCAAATCCGACGTTGCAGGCTTCAGGTTCGCCGCTGAGCGGGTCGCTTTGTGGCAGCTTGGGGAAGGAACGCAGAGTAATGTAGCGTCCATGGCCCGTCGTTACATTGATTTCTATGAGCTTGTTCGTAAATCGCGGCTTTCGTTTGTTGAACCATCAGCGGCATAATGACATCAATCGTGTGACGCGTTCGTCGCGTGCAGGAAGCGGTTGAAGACGACACAGTTGTGGAATGTCATCGCCGCCAAGCTCCATGAGCGCTCGATCTTAGCGATGGACTGCCTCTCCTCGTGAAACATTGAGTTGGTCCGAACGATTCCGATCTCTGCCCCCGCTGACCGAGCGCGAAGGCAAAGCTCGGCGTCTTCGAAGTCCCCCCTCACGAAGAGGGGAGAGAAGCCGCCTATGTTCTCGAACAAGGTTCGCGAAATCAGCAGTGCCGCGCCGGTTACGAACTCTGTCGCGGGAATGCGCTCGACGTTCTCTGCTGTCCCGCGTGTCGGCCACGTGCCCTTTCCCGGGTGGTCCAGAACATGGAGATTGCCGAACGGCGGGTGCTTCACGAGCGTCATGCCGTCATGCTGGAGACGACCGCCCGGATACAGCAGCCGGAACCCTACGACTCCCATTTCGCCACTTGCAACCGATAATCGTGCAGTCGCTATGGCCCGGTCGTCGTGAACCGAAACATCGGAATTCAACAGAAGTAGAACATCACCCGTCGCGACGAGTGAGCCGATGTTGTTTGCCGCTCCATAGCCGTAGTTCTCCGAATTTTCGACCAGGATGGTGCGGTGGCGTATGCGGCCCGCGTGGCGAGCAACGACGTCTCGCACTTCATGGGCGCGTGCGGGATCATCGCACACGATGATCATCTCATAGAGGCAGCTCGAAAGACGAGATTGCATCGCCAGAATCTTGGCGAGCAGCGCCGTATTAGCGAAGATTGGGACAATGACGCTGATTTGCGGCGTGGTCGTGCTGTCCGGATCGGAGATGGTTTGGACCTTGGCAGAATACCGGGCAGGCCTGCGGGCGCCGCAGAGAAGATGAGCGAGAAGTTTCTGAAGGGTGAAGGGGCGATCGATCTTACCCGCCGCGCTTGCCCACAAGCGGGCCGTCATGGTTTCGGGAGAAGTCAGGCTGGGAAGTTCGAGCCGAGCAATCGGGGCTAGGCTGCCGGCTGTGAGCCGACAGAGAAGGAGCTCCACGGAGCGGTCCCGGCTCAACGGAGCCACTACAGCGAAGACGGGCTTGCCAGAGCGCACGCCCTGCTTATCTCCGGCGAACGCTACGTGGGATTGCGATGAGGAGGCTGCTGTCCCATCCGCGGAGAGGATGACAAGGTCGTCGGCGGGCAGTCCGGTGAGATGAAGCTCGAGGACAAGGGTCGATGCGACCCACGCTGCGGCCTCAGCGGAAATGATCGGCAGCTTCTCGTCTCGAAGGGCCGGCCCGCCCGCGAAGATGGCGCGAGTGACTGGGCTTCGGGAGCGGGCGATTGCGCGACGAATGTCGAGCGGTGCATCCGCCATTTCCGTGGCGTCGCTAAACTCCACCGCAAAAACCTGAGGGTCGGTGCGGGAGGGCGGCGTGAGGCAGATCTCCACCTGGGTTCGGGAGAAGATGTCGATTGAGACGAGTGCCTCTGCGGCGATCGCGAAACATAAGCCTCGCTGGCCAGGATGGCTTGCCGGGTGCTCCCAGGAGAGAATTTCGATCTGATGCACGCCAATGGTTGCAAGGCGCCCATTCTCGTCAAGGATGCTGAGGCTCCGGATGTGGCAAGCCGGCCCACCGACGGCGAACAGATACGCGGCACCGCCGAAGGCGTAAGCCGAGCGCATGACTGTTAGACCTGCGCCGCCAGACAATTCACCCAAAGCGTTGGCTTACCTTCTGTGGACAGGCATCGAGCCAGCGCCCGTTTTCCGACTGAGCGAAAAGCCCCTACGCCACTCGGGCACTCCCAAAGTGCCGGGCAGACGGCTGCGTGGAAGATGCCTGATCAGCCTGCATCAAATGCGCTTCTAGCACGTCGCAAATCCGTCGGGCTGCCTGACCATCCCCGTACGGAGACACGTGCTTCGCCATTGATCTGTAGTGGCGCGGGTCGGTCAGCAGTCTTGCGACCTCACGAACGATTGCGTTCGCATCTGTTCCAACCAGCTTGACGACACCCTGATCGACCGCCTCCGGTCGCTCAGTCTCCGTGCGCAGCACGAGCACTGGCTTCCCGAGCGCTGGCGCCTCCTCCTGCAAGCCACCACTGTCCGTGAGCACGAGATCGGCGCGCGTCAGAGTTGCGACCAGATCCTCATAGGAGAGCGGTTCGCACAGGTGTACGCGCTCTTCAGCGCGGAGCGTAGCATAGGCCAGTTTACGCACGTTCGGGTTTGGATGAACCGGATAAACGAATTCGAGCCTCGGAAACCGCTCCAACAAGGACCGTACCGCGGCAAAAATGCCGCGCATCGGATCGCCGAGATTCTCTCTTCGATGCGTCGTCAGAAGAACGACTTGGGCCCCCGGAGCGAATTGAAATGGCGGTTCGGGGCGTCGATCCCGCATCCATAGTAGCGCGTCGATCACGGTGTTGCCGGTGACGGAGATCACTGGGTCGCTGACGCCCTCGTTCAGCAGGTTTCTGCGCGCGCTTTCGGTTGGAGCAAAGTGGAGACGCGTCGCCAAGCTTGTAACGACGCGATTGAACTCTTCCGGAAAGGGATTCCCGGTGTCGAAGGTCCGCAAGCCCGCCTCAACATGGCCGAATGGGACCCTGCGATAGAAGCAGGCGACCGCTGTTGCCAGTACGGTCGTCGTATCGCCTTGCGCGAGGACGAAATCGGGCTTCTCGCGGGCAAGATACCCATCCGCCCGGAGGAGCAACCTCGCGGTGAGCGAGGCGAGGCTCTGGTCCGGTTCCATCACGTCCAGGTCGTCGTCGATCTCGATGCCGAACGATCGCATCGCCTGGTCCAGAAGCGAGCGATGCTGGCCGGTTGCAAGGACCCGCACGTCGGCCCAGGGCCTTTGGCGAAGGGCCATGACGACAGGCGCCATCTTGATCGCCTCGGGCCGTGTCCCGACCACACAGCACACACGGCTTTTCTCGCCAAACGTGACCATCAAGCGTATCGCTCCGGCCTCGGCCAAGTCAGGAGCGGGCGGCCTTCGACTACGAGCGAGAAGTAGGAGGCACTCATGCGCTCAGCTGATATGGCCCCGAGGAGGCTTGGATCGGGTCGGCTAGCGCTCGCGGAAATGGGCTTCTTGGTGGCGATAAGGTTGCGCATCGCGACCATCAGCGCATCCAGATTATTCGTCTGATCCATTTCGCTCAGCCGTACGATCATATCCGGTGTGAGGGTCGCAACATCTTGGTACGCCGGTGGAATGACTGTCACATCTGCTGACAGGTTCTCCGCCTCCCGTGCGTTGCCGACATCTGTGAGTATCATGGGGCGGCCTGTCGCAAGACCCTCGAGAACCACATTGCTGCATCCCTCCTGCAGGGACGGCAACAGGATCGCGTCGACGGCTTCGCCGTAGAAGGCCCCCATTTGCTCGTGCGGTATTTGGGGAACGATTATTTGGATCTTATCCTTGGCCGGCGAGGCAAGCATGCGATCTCTGACGAGGGAAGCGTATTGGGGATCGCCTCCGCCTCCGACGAGAAGAAGGCGCAGATCAGCCCCCTCAAGCGCCAGCCGCTCCGCCGCCGCGATCGCGACCAAGTGGTGCTTGTTGCGATGCATGGATGCGACTGTGGCGAATACGAACGCATCTTGAGAGATGCCGAGCGAGTTCCGAGTTTGAGAGCAGGCTGCGCTTTTGAGACCACTGAGATCGATCCCGTTCTGAATGACGGTGACCCGATCGCCGTCGACCCCCGCGCGAAAGCAGAAATAGTCTCGCACCCAACGAGACACAGCCACGATGTCATCGGCCTCGAGGATCTGCTCTGCGCGAGCTGCGAACGTCTCGTCGTCCAGCCAGGTATATACGTTGTGCAACGTGTAGGCAGTCCGCACTCCGATGCGACTCAGCTCACGCAAACCGAATGTCGAGTAGTGGTAATGTACGAGATTGATACGGCGCTCGAACAACTCTGACAGGAAGGCTTCCTCATTGCCGTTGAAGATAAAGACTTCCTCTCGCGCCACCTTTCTGGCAAGTTCACCGTAGTTGTTTGCCTCGATTAAGATCACCGACGGCACGCCGGCAGCCCTGTAAGCCCGGTGCAGGTTCAGAGCAGTCTGCTCGAGCCCCCCTGTATCGAAGGCAGGAACCACCAGAGCAACCGATAATGAACGCAGTGAGTTCATTGCACGAACCGTGCTGCGCGCGCTTGCGCGCCGTCGCGCCATTCGCCGAGCGCAGTCTCCGCATCGGCGACCTGTGCCGATACCTCAATGAAGAGCTTTCGATTGCGAGCTGCCATGTCCATGCGAGCAGTCGCGTCCGGCCATCGGCCGAGCAGGAAGCTCTCCAAAGGCACGTATGCCATCCCGCGTTCAACGAAATCGCCAACATGAGGACTGTCGAGCACGGGAATTACGCCGAGGGCCAAATATTCAATCAATTTTGTGGGGCAGGATACCCGATTGATTATAGATATATCTCGCAGCAGAAGACCAAAGTCGCAGGCTTCGAGTCGGGAAAGTACCTCATCGTGCTCGAGAGCCTGGAGTACGATCCCGGCCTTGCGATAATTGAAGTCCCGTTCGTCGAAAGCACGCTCGAGTTCCTCAATCTGGGGAGTGAAGATCGAGTGATCGCAGAACCGGTGCGTCGCAATAACGGCCTCTACGATCTTTCCGACTTGCTGCCAGGCTTGGGTGCCGCCAGCGTAGCATGTCCGAGGCCGCTCTTTGGGGCGAGCGCGCCTGTAGGCCCTCGCTGCGAGGTGTTGCGGCATGATCGGAAGTACGACCGGAGCAGTGTCGCGGCTGTTGTGCTTTTGCCCCAGATGCTCGGCCATAGGCACGCCGACGCATACCACGCCTTCGAACTTGCGCCATGCCGTGCGCTCAAGAGCGTCAAAGCCTTGGCCCCGGTATGGGTCGCCCACTAGATTCGTCTCCTCGGGCACCGCGCCGTGGATGTCGATCGTCGCGTGGCTTGCATGCCGCATGGCGGCGCGCCGAAATCCCTCCCATTCAAGCGATAGAACGCTGTGCACGTAGATCTTCGAAAAATCCGCTACGGCCTCGATCAGTGCGCGCCCTGCGAGATCGGCGTCGGCGACCCACAGCGTCCAGACTCTATCGGCGATAGCCGTCAAGCTCGGCCGGTCCTTCACGTCGGTGAGCAAGCGGACGTAGATGCGAGCGCAGGGCTCGAATAGACGGTCCATGGCAATGACGCGTTGGTTGTAGCCGTCCTTCTCATCACAGGTGATCGGATCGAGGTTGGCGAAGACCAGGATTGCGCCGCTGGGCTCCATAGCCCGGGCGATCTGGTGCAGGATGCTTCCCGCGGATGCGAGCTCCTTTAGGTTGGCGCACCCCAGCTCCTGTAGCGCCGCCCAGTAGGTTCTCAGCAGCCCCGCGTAGATCGCCCGAGTCTTGGGCTCGGGATCCCGGACGGGGTTGGACGATGATCCGAATCTGAGCGTTTCGCGCCTGCCCTTCGGGGCGGCGGGCCCTGCGGCGTCTTCTCTGGCCAGTTGCTGGCGCAGATCCTGGATCTCAAGGTCGCGGCGCTTGAGCGTGCGCCGGAGACGCGTTGCACCCGAAACATCGCGAAGTGCGTCTCGGGCGACCTTCAGACCAACTGCACTATGTGCCGCCATGGTGGCGCTTTGATACGCAGAAACCGCCGTGTCGGCGGTGATAACCCGTTCAGCTTCGTCCTGCTGCCAGGACTGCAGAAGACCTTCTTCGCGCGAGACCGGCGACCGACCGTGTCGCCAGTCGAAGCGTTCGAGATCGCGGAGACGATCGGGTAATCGCGCTGGCGGCTCTGCTGCGGTTGTGACCGGAACCAAGACTGCCCGCGCGACGCTCGACTCGAAGCCCGCCGCATTCACCCGCAAGGAGAAGTCGGCCTCGGAGCTCTCGACGCTGGAATACTCCGGATCAAAATAGCCTGCGCGACCCATCACCTCTCGCCGGAGGAGCAGACAGGACACGCTCAGATGCTCGCTGAGGAAGGTCCGGTTCCGCCATCCCGCGTTTCGGAGTTGAACATGCTTCTCAGCTGACCACGCCATGTCGGTCGGCAACGGAACAGTCTGACCGGGCGCACCACGATCCGTTACCGGTCCAACCACAGGTTCGCAGGTGTCGATCAAGAGGTCGAGCGAGGACGGGGCAGGCTGCGCGTCTTTGCTGAGAAACCAGAGATGACTTGCCCGCGATTCGAGCGCTGATCGCGCTGCGATGTTCAGGGCCGCAATCCCGATCTCGTCGACAACGATCTCGTCGGCGAGCTTTCCGTCTCCGGCCTTATCGTCGGCGTTACGCAGGACATAAAATCGGTGCGCAGCCCGAGGAGGCTGCCGGAGAAGGGCCCGGAGTGCGTTCGGGTGTTCCTCCCCACATCCTCGAGCATCGACGATGATTGCTACCTCGGGATGCGCCAAGTCTATGCCTGACAAGTGCCGGTGCGGTCGGCGCCCTTCCGCGCGGCCATGATGGATGAAGTGCGCGAGCGGCTGTGATCCCGCCTCTGCTACATCTGGGTTCTCTTCGAGGTAATAGCTGGTCGAGAACGCGGAACTCGGATCTCGGCGCTCACGCCAGCCATGCTGCGCATAGTGGAGCAACGGCTCGACGCCTGCGGCGTCGACATCGCGGTACCGTGCCCGGTACCATTCGGGCTGAAACCACGGGTTAGGGCGCCGGCCCTGTCGCGAGCCATGCCGGAGATAATGTCTGAGGGGCGATAATCCTGAACGTGCAACGTCAGGATATCGCGACACGTACCAGTCTGCGATAAAGAGGCCGGCATACGCGTTCGCCCCGGACAGCCGTCGTCGCGCCCCGGGAATCGGCCATTGCGGTGAGAGCCGACGAAGCTTCGCGAGAATTCCCATCAGGTGCGCGGTGATTGTTAATGCGGACGACCGGACATCTTAGGAAGCTCGCCTAGGGTATGGTTAGTCGAGTGTCAAACTTCCGGATTCACGGTTTTCGCAAATTCGTTTTCATACCAAACCGGCTCGTCAGAGTCTTTCGAGCCCCAAGCAAGACAGTAGAATTCACCCTCACCTGACGGTTCGGTTTCAAGGTGGACGAAATGTCTTGAGGACTTGGCGCGCAGCCATGACCTGATCCGGGCTTCCGAGAATGGCGAAGGATGCATTCGGCGATGCTCCTCGTCCTGCGGCACGTCGGACCGACTGAGATTGACTTGGATGAGGAAGCGGCCGCCCGGCGACAGCTTGTTGAAGAGCGTATCGAACCACCACGCCGGATCATCGGTATGGTCGATGACGTTATGGCAGATGGCGAGGTCAAACCCCCCGGGGAGATCCGCGAGCACCTGCCTATCCGACTCGTACCGGATGTTCTCGTTCCTACAATGCGCGAACAGGCGCGCGTAAGCTGGATTGAGTGGATCGAACGCCACTCGCTCTCGACCCGGTAGAAACTCGATCATGCCAAGTGGCCCGCAGCCGAGTTCGATCAAACGCGATTGCTGGAACTCGGATCGTGACCAGCCCGTTTTGTAGAAGGTCGACAACATCAGATGTTGCTGGTGAAACGGGAATAGGCGTGGGTCTCTATTGCCGTAGCCCTCGAACGCAACCCAGCGCCAGAAGGCAAGCTCGCGCAGCTGTGCCTCCCGGTACTCCGACAGTCTCGGGGGTGAGGCGGAAAAGAGCTGCTCGATTGCCTGGAGATCGCCCGGGTCGATATCGAGGCCCAGAGGATTTTCCGTGGCAGCGATGGAAAGCCGTGCCTCGAGGCTGCGACGCAGGCGTCGCTCCTGAAGCATGTGGGTTCCGGTGATGTCGATCACCGTTTGAGAGAGAGTCTGAAAAACAGCGGCTCGTTCTTCCGCGTTGCTGCCCATAATCATCCCCGAGTGGGTGCGCCGATTGAACGGGCATATGAAACGGCCGAGAGATAGCTATCGACCATGCGATGGACCGAAAACTCTTCAGACAGCCGAGAACGCGCCAGAGCGGCGCCTGCCATCGCGCTTTCCCGATCGCGCGCGATGTCGCTAAGGGCGGCTGCAAGCGTACGCTCGAAGAGCGGGGCCGGGCGGCGGAGAGCATCCCACATTCGCCCGTTCGCCATGCCGTCGACCGAGTCGAGGGCGGGGATCAGCCGAATGCCAGACGACCGGCTCGCCAGGTCGCGCGCCGATCCGACATCCGTTACGACCGCCGGCATTCCAAGCATCGCGGCCTCCAACAGGCTAATGCTCCAGCCCTCGACGAGGGAGGGGAGTACGAAACAGTGATGGCTGCGCATCAGTTCGTGCACCGCCCGCCGATGCCCGCCGGGGATGATTGCAACTCGATCGGCGAGCCCGAGGCTGCTCCGCAGGGCGGTCACCTCCTCGAAGAAGGACTCGTCGGCTGCCGCGCCAATCAGGGTGAGGTGCACGTCCGGAACCTCGCGTGCCACCGCCGCAAAGGCGCGCAACAGGCGGTCCTGAAGCTTTACCCTGTTGAAGGTCGCAACATTCAGAAACGAGAAGCGATCCGGGCCAGGCGCCGGACCGTCCCAAGCTATCGTTTCGGCGCGATTGGCCGCTGCGCCCGACAGCGTTGTGCCGTTTGGAACGACGACAAGGCGCGAGGCGTCAACACCGAAGGTTTTTCGCCCGTATTCTGCCACCTGGCGCGAGACCGCGATCACGGCCGACATGTGGGACAGCTCGGAGCGCAATTGTTCGTGTCGAGCCTCGTCGAACCAGATGTAGGCGTTGTGCATCGTGTAGATTGGCACGGCGCCGGCACTGTGGATTTGATCCGCTGCCAAGGCGCAATGATGATAATTGACGACGCCAACTCCGGTTTGCGTGACGTACTCGACGAGCCTGTCGGCCAGGCCTTCGAGAGCGACCAGATCGATGGTCTGCTCCGCACATATAGTCTGCAGATCGTGCGGAACGTCGCCGTGGGCGACGGCAAGGGTGACGCGGCTGCCGGCCTGTTGCAGACCCGTGCAGAGGTCGACGACGACCTGCTCCATTCCGCCCTTGCCCCAAGCCGGGAGAACGATCATCGCGCGGAGCCCTGGCGCATTCGTGACGGGGGCGGCGGGTGGCTTCGTTGCGAGGACATGCCCGCTCGCCTCCAGCCCGCGTTCGTGGAGACGCAGGGCGCAGGCATGTGCCAGCGCGTCGGGCATGTCGTCAGGCATGCCGGCAAGGAGCCGCACGTGCCAAGGAAGATCGCAGCTCTTGAGCCAAAAGAAGGTAAGATCGTCCGGCACGACGACAATGTCCGCGGTGCTCACCACGGCCAAATCGAGGATTCTGAGTGCAACGTCGATGACCAGCACACGCACGCGATCGACGGACGGGCCGATGGGCCTTGTGGCCACCAATTCGGTGTAGAGCAGAGTCTCGACGGCCTCCGTCACGCTATCCCTGTACTGATTGGACGGGCGCCAGGACGACTTTAAGGGGGGAGCCAGGCTTTTCGCCTGATTTAGGAGTGTCGATCGCCTATCGCGATCCACCGAAAGCAACCGCTCAACATTGCCGCGGATATTGAGCTCCTTCGCGCGGGCATTCAGGGTATTGTCGTGGACTCGGTACTTGTAGAGGGAGTCCGGCACGTGCACGAACGCCGTGACGGTGTTCATGCGGAGCCAGAAGTCATAATCCTCTCCGCCGAACAGATTCTCATCATGGCAGCCGACAACCGCGTGTACGTCCGCCCGCCAGAGAAAGCTTGCGCCCAGGAAGTTGTCCTCACTCGCGTGGAAGTTGTCGACTGCTACGAACGCCGGCAATCGGACGGAAGACGTGCCATCTAGCCGATTGTGCTCACGCCATTTTGGGTCGGCAAGCGGCGCACCGCGGTCGTCGATCGCCTCGTAGTTGGAGTAGGCAAGGCCAGCCGTCGGACTCCATTCAAGAGCTCGAAGCAGAGCTTCCAGCTGGTGAGGCAGCATTACGTTGTCGGCTGATGTCCAGGTCAGGAACGAGCCGCGGGCTCGTCGAAAACCATTGTTCAGGGCGGACGGCAGACGCTGGTTGGGCTGGTGAAAGAGGCGGACGCGAGGATCTTGAGCGAAACGGGAGACCGCACCGGCAACATCGTCCTTCGACCCGTCGTCGACGATGATGAGTTCCCAGTTCGGGTAGGTCTGGGCCAGTACGCCTTCGAGTGCGGCCGGAAGGTAGTCGGCTTGGTTGTAGATCGGCAGGACAATGCTGACCAAGCCAGGTACGCCGCGGGACAAGGAGGCGCCGGCGCGGCTCATCTCGGTCAGCCGGCGGCGTGAACGCGCGTCGGCAAAAGGCACCGAGCCAGCCGTGCTGGCCGGTCCGAGCTTGTCAGCAGGCGATCGGACATCGGGTGCGGTTAGGACCGCTGCAGGGCGGGCCAGCGCGGCTGCGAGGCGCTCTTCGAGAACGCCACGGGCGCTCTGCGCCTGGATCCGGATCAACTGCTCGGTTTCGAGCAGCTTTTCTGCAGCGTTGAGCCGCTCGCGCAAGCCGACGCAGGCTTGTTCGGCCTCCAGCCTCCCGGCCCGCTCCTTGTCAGCATCGGCGAGCGCCGCCTGCAGCGCCGACTGCGCAAGTGCGAGCTCAACTTTCGCCGCCGTAGCAGCCGTCTGCTCGGTTGCTGCGAGCAGAAGCGCACCCTCCAGTTCCGCCCTAATGAGCGCCCGCCCTGTCCGTTCCGCCGTGAGAGCAACGGACAGGGCTTCTGCCCGGGCCGCAGCCTGCTCTAGATCCTTTTCGAGCTCCCGCCGGTCGACGACCTGCGCCGTCAGGACGTTCCCCCGGTCCCCTGCCGATTTCAGCTCTGCAAGAGCATTCGCGGGCGTCGTCGGGATCTCGCCGGTTAGCAGTTCAGCGAGCGTCTCGGAGCCAAATAGTGGCTCCGCATCCTGTGCATGGCGAGCGATCCCGTCGAGGAGAAGGGCGGCACCCCGACGTTCGACAGGCGGGAGGCCTATCGCGATCGATGCGAATCGTTCCCAAACTCTCCCTTCGGCGTGCTCCGCTTCGACCTGGGGCTGCAAATCGAATCGTTCGGGCTCAGCGGCGAGCGTTTCGAGTTGCTCCCGCAATTCGTCCGCAGAGATCGTTGGCATGCCTCGTCCGGAGAAGTTCGTTCTCGCGGCAGCCGTGAAGCCGTCACGGTGAAGCAATCCTTTGACACCATCTGCGCCGACGAGAAGCACCGGCCGACCCGCCGCCCCAGCTTCGAGCACTACCCGGCCCATGCCGGCTACCAGAGAATATCCAGACAGCAGCCGCTCGATCTCGTGCGACCACCCCATGTACTGACCGCAGGCTCTCCCGGCCGCGGGCATCTCGGCGAGGATCGCCTCACGAGCATCACCGTCCCCGTAGATGTGTAGAATCTCCGGGGCAAGGACATCACACTTGCGAAACAGGTCCGCGAGACCGGGAAGCCGTGCTTCGTCGAGTCGCGAGATGACTGCAACCGAGCGAGCGGTCGTTCGCCCAACCGCCGGCGAGATCGCGACAGGGTTTCCCAAAATCTCGCACGACGTAGCTCCGCAGAGGCGTGCTGTCACGGCCGCCTCTGGAGAAACGCAGACCACGCGGCCAGCGCCGGGCAACACGTGGTCCCGCAAGAGTATGTCCCATGCGGGACCAAAAGGCGCGAGGAGGGATAGTGGCGCGTGAACGGTGCAAACGAAGCTCGAGCGCGCCTCGGACGCGGCAAGGTAGCCAACGACGTAGCTTGAGAAGGGGTGGGCATGAACAAGTGGAATGTCGTGCTCTTGCAGGTGCTCCGCTAGTCGTTGGATCGAGCGAACGATCGCCTTCGCAGGCGCGAACGGCCCCATCTCCAGCCCGGTCACGAGTTTCGCAACGTCGACCGGCACGAGCGCTCCTGGGGCGATGTTGCCGACGCCGAGGTGCACTTCGATGCCTCGCCCGCTGAGTGCTCGGATCTCGCTCCCGATATGGGTCTCGACCCCGCCTCGCGTGAAAGCGTCGACTAGAATAAGGATTTTGTTCATGCCGCCTTGCTTACGCCTCCCGCGAGTGCCGGATCCGCAGTGGGACCTAGGCTCGGCTCATCGGGCGCAATGAACGCCGGGTGCGCTCATAAAAGTGTGAAACGCTGGTCAATCCGGTCGGCTCGCCGAAAACGTGCCCCATGGCCAGCCCGTTCGTCGGGCGTTTCTGCGACTCCATTCCATAACCCGAAACAAGTGACAACCCGCGCGTACGTCTTTCCATGCTACCACGCCACGGTCGTCGTCGAAGTTCAGAAGGTAGGCCGGCGATGAGTCCGTTGCCGAATAAAGTCCCTGAAACGAATCCGCTGTGAGCAAGGCATTTGAGAAAGTGGTAGGTGAAACGACCCGCGGCGACATTTTGAGGAGGTCGGCGCTTTGGATGGCGCAAGTGACCCGGTTGCGAATGATGTCGCGATGTAATCCGGCTAATGCTTGAACTAGAAGCAGGATGATGAGGAGTATTCGTCAGAGGTTCGGCGCGGCCGCAACTTGTGTGATGGCGAGCTAGATTGTGCCTTCAGCGTTGTCCCGCCCTCGGGTTGCACGGCGCTGATGGATGGGCGGCCGGGTTCTTGTCGCCATCTTATCGTAAAGCGTGAGTTGTGCGGGCAGGCAGACCCGACGCAGATCGTAGCGATCGAGGATGGTCTGGCGCGCCTGCCGTCGGAGTTCGCGAAGCGAGCTACGATAGCGCACGGCATAGTCTAACTGTCGGGCTAGCGCCTCGGCATCAAAGAAATCAACAAGCAGGCCATTGTGTCCATCCTCGATAACCTCTTCGACCGGTCCTGTTCTCGAGCCGATTATGACGCAACCGATCGCCATCGCTTCCAGCAACGACCAGGAGAGTACAAAGGGGTAAGTCAGATATACGTGGGCCGAAGAGACTTGAAGCAAGTTGATGTACTGCCGATAGGGCAGCGGGCCTGTGAAATGTATGCGGGAAAGATCGAGTTGCCCGCGCAACTCGGTCAGCATTTGATCGCGGTATGTGGCGTAACCCGCCGGCCGGCGTCCATAACTAACGCCGTCGCTGCCAACGATGACAGCCTGAGCGTCAGGGTTGCGCTGCTGCAAGCGAGCAAGCGCTCGCATGAAGACGTGGAACCCGCGATAAGGCTCGAGATTGCGGGCTGAGAAGGTGATGACTGGATCTCTGCTCGTGAGGCGGATTCCGGAGTCGAGGGCGATCTCGGAGTAGTCGACCGGCTGCGCTGCCTCCGTGTCGATCCCCTCGTGCAGGACCTGCAGGTCCTCCCCTTTCGGCGGAGGAAAGAGGGATCGCTGCCATTCCGTAGGTGTTACGCCAACATCCGCTGCTTCAAGCGCAAGTTGGATCGGAGCATTCATCCCGCGAATTCGCCACGGATCTCGCGCAGTCGGTGGAAACTCGGGGTCGAAGGTGACGTCTGAGCTAGCGTACCGGTAATAATATTCGAAATAGCCCAGGAGCGGCGTACCTGGCCACACGTCCTTTATGAACAAAGTCTCGCCCCAGCCGGTGTGACCGACAACGAGATCGGGAACTAAGCCATTCTTTTTAAGTACACTGCAGATTTCGGCGACTGCTTCCCCGTTCCGGACGGCCGCTTCGAAGGTCCTCACGAAGGGATGGACGCCTGGCTCTGGCGGGGGCGATTTGTACTGCAGGCTTTTTATTCGGGGGTGAACCCGTTTCCCCCGTTGGGATAGGGCAACAACCTCGTTCCCCCGGTCTGCGAGAACGGAGCTTGTATGTAGGAATTGACCGGGGAAGTTTTGATGGAGAAAAAGATATCTCACCGTCTATCGTCACATGTCGCGGCCGCAATGGATCCGGCGCACGAAGAACAGGACCAAGTGCTACCGCACACGAGGCGAGATCCAGATCTTAACGGCGAGAAGCGGATCATTGGCAATTTCGGAACGGCAAAGCTCGCCGTCCCGAAAAATACCGCTCTCCCTGGCGCCGAGGAAAAAGCCGCCATACGAGACTTCGTAGATGTCCCGCGCCGGACCGGCGAGACGAAGTGCGAAGCCCAGAACAGGCCGTCCCTGGCGTCGAGTGCCGGAGTACGCACCGCCCTGAACCCACTTCCCTTCCTTCCCGCCCGACCCCAACGTTCGATATTCGAGGTCGGAGGGTTGCAGCACCTGCGAGGGGAGCAGCGCTAGGCCCTCGATCCACGCACGCTGACTTGGATCGCCAATCCAGGATCCGGGTTCCGCGGCGAGTCGCCTATCTCCAGCCCTTTGGATATGAAGCAGGGCACTTAACGGGACATCGTTCAGAGCAGCGGGCCGTCTGACAAGGAAGGGGGAAGTTCTCGCGGGCGCGGCCCCGTTGGGCTCCTTCCTGACGTGCGAGGGGACGGGAGCGGCCGGAAGAACCGCGTTCATTCTAGGCGCCGGTGCGTCGATGCGGAAAGCGTCGCTACCGACATTCTCCAGGCCTTCATCCAGCTTCAGGATCTCAATCGGAGCAGGGGCTATGCTGTGGCCCTGCCGCTCGCCGAAGCTTGTGACCACAACCGTGCCGGTGCTTCCACCAACCCGAACCACGGCAGCCCCGCCTGTGTTCTCCAGCCAAGCCGCGCTTTCCCCGAGCTGGGATAGCACTTCAACATGAGCTTGCCCCGGCGCCGGCGCGATCTGGCACGCTGGTAAGGGAATGCCTTGGACCTCGTATTTTGCGTCGGAGCTTGGTCCAACTCGGATCGCGTAGAGTCCTGGCGCAAGACGAACGAGGCGAGCCCGGCAGTCGTTCACGGGGGATATGTCGAACCGAGATAGCCGGCGCTCGTCTCTGTGGCCAACCGCGTCAAAACCCTGCTCAGCCGCTGAGGCAAGGTGCCGTAGATCCCGTGACATCAAAGCCGCTCGAAGTCGAATCTGAAGGGTCGTACCTTCCGTAAAGTGGTATGGTCTAGGACGCAATTAGCGATCGACGGTTGGCCTACAACCGGGAAGGGCTCACGCACAACCTTCCAAGTCCACTAGGCAGTGCCGTCGGGCCGGCATACATCGCGTTTCATGAGAGTTCTGATCATAGCTCACGGTCACCCGGAGCGGTTTCCGGGAGGCGGGGAGATCGCAGCCTACCGGCTATTCAGCGGGCTCAAGGGGGTCGAGGGCTGCACGACCATGTTCGCCGCGGCAGCGCCGGTCGATTTTGTCCGGCAGTCCGGAGAGGTCGAGTTCTTTGAAGGGCGGCCGGACGAAGTATCAATCAAAACTGAAATGAGTGATTATTTTTCCCTCGATGCGAGCTCGGCCGTTCAGGCGCAGGCGATCTCGCTTGTGATCAAAGCATTTGACCCCGATATCATCCACTTCCATCACTACATCCAGTTTGGCGCGGACGTATTTCGTAGATGTCGCGCGGATGCGCCGCGCGCAAAGATTTTACTTACCTTGCACGAATTTATGGCGCTCTGTCATCACAATGGGCAGATGGTGACTCGTCCTGATTTCAGTCTTTGTACGAGGCCTGATCCCCACGCGTGCGCGAGCTGCTTTCCGGAGCATACTCCCCTGGCGTTCGCTGGGCGGGCGGGGTATCTGCTTGAAAGCCTCGCGCCGGTACACCGCCTTATCGCTCCTAGCCGCTTCCTGATGGAGCGCTATGTCAGTTGGGGCATCGAGCCGGGAAAGATCACCCAGGTCGACAACCTCCCCCCGGTGTTCGCGAGTGGACCGCCGCCTCCGAGGCGGCTCGCGACCGGTGAGGGGCGTCGCAAGTTCGGGTTCTTCGGCCAGGTTACACCGTACAAGGGCCTCCTTCGACTGCTGAAGGCACTCTTGAGTGCGCAGGAAAACGGGGCCCGTGTACGGTTTCCGGCGGAGGTCTCGATCCACGCGGCAAACTTGACGCTTAACACCCCGGAATTGCAGTCGGCCGTTGCTGCCGCGGTCGCTCGCGCCGGGGGGCGGGCGCGCCTGCGGGGAAGCTATGGAGCAGACGAGTTGCCGGAGCTGATGGCGGATGTGGACTGGGTGATCGTTCCGTCGATCTGGTGGGAGAATTCGCCTCTGGTGATCGAGGAGGCGCTGGCGCTCGGTCGACCGGTGATCTGCAGTGGCATCGGCGGGATGGCGGAGAAGGTTAGGCCCGGGATCGACGGCCTGCACTTCCCTGTCGGGGATCACGTCGCCCTCGGTCGCCTCATCGCGGATCTCGCGACCGACGTTTCCGTCTGGGAGCGAATCCGCGCCACGATGCGTCGCCCTCGGCCCGATCGACATTCCCTCCGGCCCCATCTCGATCTGTACAAGGAGGTGCTTCGTGAGCACAGGATTTAAGAGCAGGAACGTGGCTGGCCGCTGATGTCAAATCCCTCTCAACGTGAACCGAAAGCGGCATCGGTGCCGAGGTTGCCAGGAATCAGCTATCGAACGCTACTCGATCTGATTCATCAGGCTCGATCACCTCAGTTGTACTTTGAGATTGGAATTGGCACCGGCGCGTCGCTGGCCTATTCCAGATGCAGCTCGATCGCCGTCGATCCAGACTTCCGCCTCAGAGCCGACGTGATCAGCAACAAGCCGGAGTGCCACCTGTATCGGCAGACCAGCGACGACTTCTTTCGGCTCTCCGAAAGCCGGACCCTGTTCCCACGACCCATCGATCTCGCCTTTCTTGATGGGCTGCACTGGTTCGAGGTCCTGCTTCGAGACTTCATCAACACGGAGCGGTTCTGTGCACCGGACGGGTTGATCCTGCTGCACGACTGTCTTCCGTACTCGGTGGAGATCGCGGAGCGGATTCATCAGCCTGAGCAACGGTCCGACCAATTGCGGCGGATGCACTGGGCAGGAGACGTCTGGAAGCTTATCCCGATCCTATCGACATATCGCCCGGATTTGCGAATGGTGTCGTTCGACTGTCCTCCGACCGGACTCGTCACCCTTCAGGGGCTGAACCCTCGGTCCACGATCCTGCGAGACGCCTACGATGACATCGTGCGCACCTTCCAGGAAATCGAACTCGCCGAGTTCACCATCGAACGCTTGTTCGAGATCAGCAACGTCAGGCCTTCGCGGGGGATCAAGACGCCGGCCATGGTCGTGGAGCGCCTGGGCTGATCGGACGGGTTGCTTGGCTCGATCAACGGCCGGGTCGCCTCGTGACCAAGATGAGGGCGTTGTCGACATTGTTGACTGCGTGCGGAAGCTCCACGAGTACGGCTGCGTGTCCGCTATTGCGCACGAACGCGAGGTAATCATCTGACTGCGCGAGGGGGATATCCTCGATGATGTAGACGCCGTCATGTTCGAGGCGGCCGATCGAACTCTCGAATGTCAGCCGCGCTGCGTCGAGAGTATGCAACCCGTCGTCGATGAAGATGTCGAAGGTGATGGGGCCTATAGCTTGCCAGAGGTCGTCGAATGACGATCGATCCGTCTGGTCCACAAAAAAGGTCCTTATTCTATCTTCGGTGAAGAGTATTCCTCGGTCGATGTCCGCGCCGTAGACCGTCGCGGATGGAAAGTAGTCTCTCCAGGCGCGTAACGATGCGCCTGGCACGCCATCTTTGCCCATGTTCGATGGAACCGATATATTGTTGGTTCCAAGTCCGATCTCCATGAGGTTCGAAACCGGCTTGCGTTGGCGACGAAAGATCTCCGCATAGAGACGCGCGTAGTTGTGCCAGCCGGCTCCTTTGTCGCTGCCATGGCGCATGAGGAGAAGCGAGAGATCGTCCAATGTCGAGCTGCGTTCGACTTCGGCCTGGTACCGGCGAAGGGTGGAGGCGAAGAATACCTCTCCCATGTTGCAGAACGTGGCGCGGATTTCTGTTAGGTCGATAATATGGGGCGCGATGCGTTCTTCGAACAGACGGCGGCACCTGTGGCCGGCTGCAGCGCTCAGCATGAAGCGTCCAACTGAGGCGTCGATATGCCGGATGTGGTAGGCGTCGGTTGAGCGGAGGGCCGCCTCGAGTTCGCTTGCAGCCGCGGGTACGAACCAGAAGCCCGGCCAGAGCTCTTCACCGCCCAACCGTTCCAGCCTCAGCCGAACTTTCCGGGCGGCAGCTTCGTCTCTTTGGCTGAAGGAGGCTAGATATGGCGCGCCGGGGTATGCGCGATGGTGGTCAGTTCGTGTGTTTGCACGAGGAGAGACTGCCCTCTCTGTCTCGTGTTGGTGAAGTAGCCTCTCCGCGGAAGAGACGAGGCTGTGGACAGTCGAGGAAGTGACCGGTCCCTGAGGCGGTGCCATTCTCTCAATCTCCCTGCGCCAACTCGTGGACGCCTCCGTGTCCGGCGGAAAGCCGACAGCCTGCTCAACTCGCATCTCCATCGCCCGACGGGAGGCTCTGGTCGCCAAGATCCACTGGGTTTGGCCGAAATCGACGTCGAGCTCGGAACTCACCGAGTGAGAGAGAGCCACCTGTCCAGCCAGGAGACCTCCAGCGTGAAATTGCTGTGTACGGTAGGCGGCGCATCACATGCTCGACCGAACACAGTAGAGAAGCGTGCACCCGTGATATTCGCGAGGTCCCAAAAAAAGAACTCGCCCGGGGCGTTTGGAGCGAGGGAGAGGACGTCGACGGGCCTTCTTGCCCAGATAAGGTTTGTGAGAGCCGCCCCTGAGACACCCACGATGTACCGCGCTTCAGCGAAGGTGCGAACCTGTTCACGAAAGGCCATCTGTTCCGGATGAACGATCTCAAATCCCTCATCGGTTAGTCGGGACGCGATTTCGTCCTCATTGAGCAACCGCCGCTTAAGGTGGTCAGGACGCCGCACATACAGGCGGCGCTCCCCGGAGAGCGCGCCCGCGGCCGCCCTGGCGCGAGACACGAGATCCCTCACGCCGGCGGCATCATGTGTGTGGCTGTGGATCGAATTCGACGTCATGAACATCAAATCGTCGACGACGACCGCATCGTTCGAGAGCCAGACCACGTCCTCGCGTCCTACACCATAGAGCGCGAGCGTATCGAGTCTGAGATCCAACATGCTGATCGGGTGCGTGGGGACACCGAAGCGGAGATGCGCCTCCGGAGCCGCCTGCCTGAAGTCCCGGATGCGAGGGAGAAGCTCGACGAGCCAGTGGCCGAAGTTCATGTCACCCGGCTTTCTAAGCAGAGCCAACGTGCCTTCGATTCGCTTGTGCGGCTCTCGTGAGCCGCCCGGGACAACATTTCTCAGGAGGGTCTCGGGTACAACCCGGCCCTCGACCGTTACGACGGCGCCAGTGTCGTACACCACGGCGTCACGAAGCCGGTGGACCTTCGAGTCTGGCAGGGAAGACCGGCCGCTGCTCCAGACTGACGTGTTCCGCTGGCCTCCGCTCACGTCAGCGACGTCGATGTTGTGGAAGAAGGGCGTGCGTCGCTCGTACTGTTCACGAACGATCACGTGCTCGGCGCTCAAACCATTCAACCCGGTCTCCTCAGCGACCATTCAGACATCTTTCCTGGTCTTTGCGCTCTGCGCGTCATCTAGTCAGCGCCATCCTCTTGAGCAATCGGACCGTGCTGGCCCTTCGATAGTCCCGGGGGGGGCGTCCTCGAGCCAGGCCCCTCGCAGGGCAGATCCTGGAGACAGCGCCCTCCAACCCGCTCGTTCGGACTATCGCAGCCGTTGCGCTGCGAGGGAGCACGCCGTGGTTACAACATGAAACAACTTCGCGCATGACACCGTCCGGTCGCGCGGCGTAAGGATTTCAGCAACCTTACTCAATCGTAGCAGGCGGTCATGGCCACAATCCCCGGCGGCACGCAGATTCCCGGAACGGCGGGTCCGGATGATGTCACGTTCACGGGGCCGGGTCAGAACTACTATGAGGCCGGAGCGGGCAATGACACCGTCCGGGGTGGAAATGACGGGAACTATTTCAACCTTGGCGAGGGCGATGACTTCGCAATCGGGGGAGCGAGTTCCGACACCATTATCGCCGGTACTGGCGATGACTATGCAGAGCTTGGGGCGGGAGATGACCTCTTCGTCGGCGTGGAGGGCAACAACTATGTTGCCGCCGGTGAGGGTAACGACAGTGTTTTCGGCGGCAGTGGCCAGGACACCGTGTTTGCCGGTGAGGGCGATGACTACGTTGACGCCGGCGCTGGAAACGACTTCATCAACACCGGCGAGGGGCGCAACTACGTATACACAGGGTCCGGCAACAATACCGTAATGGGTGGGTCCGGTAACGACACCGTCATCAGCGGTGACGGCAACAACTATATCGAGACCGGCGATGGCAGCAATCTGGTCGCGCTTGGGACCGGCAGCAACTACGTGGCTGCGGGTGCGGGTGCGGACTCGGTGTTCGGCGGGTCCGGAAATGATACTGTTTTCGCCGGCGCCGGGAATGACTATATCGACGGGGGATCCGGTTCGAACTTCATCAATGCTGGCGAAGGCGACGACTACGTCGCTGGAGGCGCGAGCGCGGATACGATCATCGGCGGCGCCGGCAATGACACTGTGTTCAGCGGCGATGGCAACGACTATGTCGAGGGTGGTGCAGGTATCAATTATCTGAGCCTCGGAGGGGGCGACGACTACGCTGCCGGCGGAGAAGAGGCCGACTCGGTAATCGGGGGCTCTGGTAACGACACTATCTTCGGGTATGGCGGCGACGACTACGTCGAGGGTGGCGACGGTAACGACTTCATCAACGGCGGCGCGGGTAACGACTACCTGTTCGGCGGGATCGGCAACGATACGATCTACAGCGGGACCGGTGCGGACACTCTGATCGGCGGCGGGGGAGATGATCTGTTCGTACTTGATCAAGGTGCACAGCTACTCGCCTACACCGGCGACAACGCTGGCAATGACACGGTAGTTGGGTTTGATCAGGCCGGAGGCGATCGGATTTCCTTTGCAGGCGCGGACAGCGCGGCGATCGAAAATGTTGTGTCGACCGCTCAGGTTTCGGGCGGTTCAACCACTATCACGATGCCGGACGGCACGACTATCACGCTTCTCGGCGTGACCAACCTGAACAGCGGCTTCTTCAGTTAGGGCCTGCACCCATGAGGCTGGCCGGGCGGTGTTCACTGGCCGGCCCCCACCGTGTGGCCCAGGTTGAACGTTACTGCATTGTCGACCCGATCCTGCCCAGGTTTGTGATCCAGGGTCTAGGCAATTTGTTGGGCTGCGTTAGGTTGGTTGGACACGGCGCTCGGGGTCGAACTGACGAGTGCGGGCGGGGTCAGTGTTCGCTGTAGCTGGTCCTCCATTCCTCGATCAGGCCGCGGGAATCTCCATCGACAGGAACTATGGCGCCTTGCGGCATGCCATCCGCAGGCGGCCCTTGAACGCCTCGGTGTCGGCATTTTCCGTCTGTTTTGGAGCTGGAGAAGTTTGATCTCGACGCGGTTGAGGTACGCTCATCGCTTGAGCATCCTGCCAGCGGATTCGGGCCCGATGCCCACTCCAGGGCTCTTCGGCCTGCCCGCTCTCCGGCGAGCCGGTGGATCACTTCGGTGACTTCGTACGCCCGGAAGTCCACTCTTGGGACGATCGCAAGCGCCACTCGCGTGTAGCAGTCCATGACCGTTAGGATCCGGCGGGGACGGGCGTCGAACATCCTGCGGCATGGCCCGGTCCAGCGGCAGGTCGACGACTAGGCGCCTCAACTCCGCGTTCTCGTCTTCGAACTGGTTTAGACGCCGGATCTCGGGCACACCCGGCCCGACGTACTGCTTCCTCTATCGGTCAAAGCTCGGCTCGGAGACACCCATCTTGCGGCAGATCTCCTCGGCCGCCGTCCGGGTTTCCGCTCCGCAAGGCGAAGGCGATCTGCTCGTTCGCGAACCGCTTTCGTGGCATGGTATCCACCCTCCTCCACGAATCGGGATGCGCGAAACGCGTGCCGTCAAACGGACCGATTCCCGGGTCCGGACCACGGCTTATGCGATGTGCATTGTGAGGGTAGTCCCGTACGGGAGGGGCGGCATCACGGGATCAAGACTGTCACTCGCTTCGTCCCCGGTCGCGTCGTCCAGAGCGCCCGCCGTTATCTGCCGGGCGCGCATCGCTTCATTGACGTGCCGGTCCATGACGAAGACTGGAATGTACGCCCGAACGTCCGGCACCTGGGGCTCGGTGAGACAGGGCATCCAGACGACATCAGTCGCTAAAGTGCCCGCGCGAGCGAAGGGCATGGGAACGGCCATCCACCGTAAGGTCTTGGCGAATCGCTGGCCATAGCACCGCCTTCAAAGCTAAGATCGGCCCTTTTTCGAGCGGATAGACATTCCGGTAGGCATCACGATGCCAACGCTGTCACCCGGTTGTCCCTCGTGTGGGCAGGCCGTGCTCGTTCCGGGTCGTCCCGATGCTCTTCCGAGGAAGGCCCGAAGGAAGGCGCAGCAGCGCCGGGGCCGAGGAGCCAGCCTGCGATGATGTTGATCGATCGATGGGCCGCGGCCGCGACCTGTATCACGCAGGCGCAGCCGCCGAGTAGAAGGAGCAAGGGTGCAACGGGCACGAACGCCCAATTCCGTCGACGAGCGCTGCCGCGGATGAGCGACGGCGAGTGGTCGCGATGTGGCGCGTTTGAGGTCGCGTTCAGAGGGGCCCGCCCCTGCGGGCCCGATACAGGTTGCTTCCTCCCACGGGTGGCCGGCACAGCCGTCGGCGAGAGGAACCGCTCACGTCGGATACGGGCAGGTACCCGGCACCTTGACCCTCACGCGATAGAGCGAGGTCGAGGCGGTGATGAAGAGGCTGCGGAGGCCGTCGTCTCCGAAGGCGAAGTTCGCCGCGACCTCGGGCGTGCGGATGACGCCGAGGCATTCGCCCGATCCGCGGAAGACGTGGATGCCGCCCGGGCCGCAGCAATAGAGGTTGCCTTGGCTGTCGATCTTCATGCCATCGGGCGCGCCGTTACCCTCTCCGGTCGTTTCGGCGAAGACGCGCCCGGTTCCGAGCGTGCCGTCGGGTTCGACGTCGAAACGCCGGATGTGCATGCGCTCGGTGTCGTTGACGTAAAGATTGCGCTCATCGGCGGAGAAGCAGAGCCCGTTGGGCTGGCCGAAATCCCTGGCCAGAAGAAGCGGCGCGCCGCCTTCCGGGAGGAGTCGGTAGACGCCCTGGAACCCGAGCTGGACGGGGCGCTCGACGCCATAGAAATTCAACCGCCCGTAGACCGGGTCGGAGAAGTAGATCGCCCCATCGCTCTTCACCACGATGTCGTTCGGGCTGTTCAGCTCCTTTCCCTCGTGGTGGCTGGCGAGCGTCGTGAGAGCTCCGTCCGCCTCCGTTCGGGTGACCGTGCTGGTCGCGTGCTGGCAGGCCAGGAGCCGGCCCTCGCGGTCCCAGGTGAGCCCGTTCGACTTCCCGCTCGGCGACCGGAAGGTCTCGACCCCGCCAGCCGCCGTCCAGCGCCGGATGATGTCGCCCGGCATGTCGCTGAAGAGAAGCGAGCGCTCGCCCGGATGCCAGAGCGGCCCCTCCGTGAAGAGGAAGCCGGTCGCAAGCCGCTCCAGCTCGACTGAGGTCCCGACGACGTCATCGAATGCAGGGTGGCGGATTTCGACGCTCATCGGGCGCCGCGCTCCGCGGCCTTCTTCTTGAGCTCGCTCACCCGCTCCGAGCCGACATACCAGTCCTCGGCCTCGACATCCTCGAACACGACCCAAATCGCCTCCTTGGGCAGGGACGCTACCTCGCTGATGGCCTCCGTCACGCGCCGGGATATCTCGTCCTTGCGCTCTTGCGGGTGGCCCTTGAGGATCTTCACGCTCACGAACGGCATCTCTGGCTCCTCCCTCGTACGATGATGTGATTCAGGTGCCGGCCGAGAGGGCCAGCAACTCGTCGCGCAGCTTGGGATCGTCCCGCAGCGCGCTCGATGGGCCGGAGAAGCGGACCGCGCCCTTCTGCAGCACATAGACCCTGTCGGCGAGCGCCAGCGAGAAGTGCAGGCCCTGTTCTGCGAGCAGGATGGTCAGGCCCTGGCGCTTCAGCTCGGCCACTTGTTCAAGGAGCGCCTCCACGACGAGCGGCGCCAGGCCTTCGGACGGCTCGTCGAGCAGGAGCAGTTCGGGGTTGCCCATCAGCGTGCGCCCGATCGTCAGCATCTGCTGCTCGCCGCCCGAGAGATGTCCGGCCCTGCGGCCAGACAATTCGCGCAGCTTCGGAAAGAGCCGGAACACCGCCTCCACCGTCCAGCTCCCCGGCCGGGCGGCGGCGCGCCCGCCGACATCGAGGTTCTCGAGCACGGAGAGATCCGCAAACACGCGCCGGTCTTCCGGCACGAAGCCGATGCCGGCGCGCGCGATCTCGAAAGGGCGACGGCGGGTGATGTCCACGCCCTTCCAGAGGACCTGCCCCGAAGAGGGGGGCGTCAGGCCCATGATGGACCGCATGGTGGTGGTCTTGCCGACGCCGTTGCGGCCAAGCAGGCAGACGCAGGATCCCTGCTCGACGACCAGGGAGACGCCGAACAGCGCGCGCGAGCGACCGTAGGCGGTGTGGATGTCGCGAACCTCGAGCAGGGGGCTCACGGCGCGTGCTCCCCGAGATAGATCCGCTTCACCTCCGGATCGGTCCGCACCTCGTCGGGCCGGCCGACGGCGATCATGCGACCCTGGTGCAGCACCGCGATCTTGTGCGCGATCGCGAAGACGACCTCCATGTCGTGCTCCGTGAACAGCAGCGTCAGCTCGCGCTCGGACGCGATGCGCTCAAGAAGGGCGATCGTCTCGCCCGTCTCGACGGCCGACATGCCGGCGGTGGGCTCGTCGAGGAGCAGGAGCTTCGGGGAGGCGGCGAGCGCGATGCCGAGCTCGAGCTGCTTCTGGTTGCCGTAGGACAGCGTCCCGCTCGTGGCATCCGCCTGGCGCAGGAGACCCAGCGAGGCCAGCAGGGCTTCGGTTTCCGCACGGAAGATGTCGCGCGAGGAGGCCCACAAATTGGAGGCGGCTCCCTTATGCGCGATGACGGCGGCCTGCACGTTCTCGAACACCGTCAGCTTCGGGAAGATGTTGGCGCGCTGGAATGACCGGCCCATGCCGAGCCGGCAGATGACATGCGGGGCCGCGCCCGTGATGTCGCGGCCTTCCAGGCGCACGGTGCCGGAATCCGGCCGAACATGCCCGGAAATCAGGTTGAACAAAGTGGACTTGCCGGCCCCGTTCGGGCCGATCACGGCCGCGATCTCCCCCGGAGCCACAGACAGGCTCACCTCCGCCGTTGCGACGAAGCCGCCGAATGCCTTGCGGAGCCCCGAAACCTCAAGCATCACGGTCTCGCCGCCGGAGCGTGCCCACGAACTCAGCCGCGGTGCCGACGATCCCGGCCGGGAAGGCATAGAGCAGGACGATGAGGAGCACCCCAAGCACGAGCGGCCAGTACTCGGTGTAGGAGGTGATCTGCTGGTTCAGGGCGACAAGCGTGAACGCTCCGACGAGCGGCCCCCAGAACTGGCCCATGCCGCCGAGGATGACCATGATCAGGACTTCGGCCGACTTCGCCCAGTAGCCGAAATCCGGGAAGACGCCGCGATTGAAGATGCCGAACAGGGCGCCCGCGAGGCCGGCGAAAAGGCCGGCGATGACGAAGGCGGCAAGCTCGAAGCGCCGCACGTCGATGCCGACGAACTCGGCCCGCTCCGGGTTCTCCCGGATCGTGGTCAGGATGCGGCCGAACGGCGAGCGTGTGATCCTCCGCAGGCCGTAGAGGCACAGGCCGACGATGGCGAGCACGACATAGAAGTAGAGCTCCCCGGCCCGCATGCTGCCTAAGCCCGGCAGCGCACCCATCCAGGCGAGATCCGGGTAGGGAACGTTGGAGAAGCCCTGCTCGCCGCCGGTGACGTCGTTCCACTTGAAGCAGATGGCCCAGACGATCTGCGCGAAGGCGAGGGTCAGCATCGCGAAGTAGATCTTCGTCAGCCGAACGCAGAAGAAGCCGAAGACCAGCGCCGCAAGGGCCGAGGCGATCCCGGCCAGCGGCAGGGCCAGCGGGAACGGCACGCCGAAGGTCTTCATGGCGATGGCGCAGACATATGCGCCGACCGCGAAATAGGCAGCGTGGCCGAACGAGACGAGGCCCGTCGTGCCCAGCAGCAGGTTCAAGCTCGTCGCGAACAGCCCGAGGATCAGCACGTCGGTGGCGACTGAGGTGTAGAAGCGGGTGCCGAGGATCGGGATCAGGAGAGCGACCGCAAAGGCGATCGCCGCCCACGGCACGGATCGGGTGGTGAAGCGGCTCATCGCGAGAGCGGCTTTCCGAACAGGCCCCACGGCCGGACTATGAGGATGATGGCCATCAGGGCGAAGACTGAGAAGGCGGAGAAGCGCGGGAAGACCAGGATCCCGAAGGACAGGAACTGCCCGTAGATGAGCGCCCCCACGAAGGTGCCCCAAAGGGACCCGAGCCCGCCGATCACGATGACGATGAAGGCCTCGACGATGATCTCGACGTCCATGCCGGGATTGACCGTCTTGATCGGCGTGACCAACGCACCCGCGAGGCCGGCCAGGAAGGAGCCCAGCGCGAACATCGCCGTGTAAAGGCGGCCGACATCCGCGCCGAGGGCGCCCAGCATCTCGCGGTCCAGGGCAGCCGCGCGGATCATGCGCCCGATATGCGTCCGGTGAAGGATGAGCCACAGCCCGAGCGCCACGAGCGGGCCGAAGGCCATGATGAAGATGTTGTAGTGCGGGACGACCGTCCCGAAGACGGTACTCGAGCCGGCGAGGAGGGGAGGGCGCGAGACGGAGAGCTGCTGCGTCCCCCAGACGATCTTCGCGACATCGGCCAGCACGAGGACGAGCGCGTAGGTGAAGAGCAGCTGGTACAGTTCCTCGCGGCCGTAAAGCGGGCGGAGCAGCAGGCGCTCGATCACCGCCCCGAGCAGCGCGACGGTTGTTGCAGCGCCAAGGACCGCGATCCAGAACGAGCCCGTCCGGGCGTCCAGCACATGGACGATCTGCCAGGCGAGATACGCCCCGATCATGTAGAACGAGCCGTGCGCGAAGTTCAGGATGCGCAGCACGCCGAAGATCAGCGCGAGGCCGGACGCGATCAGGAACAGGAACATGGCGATGCTGACACCGCCGACGAACTGCCCGAAGAGGAAGGACGGCTCGAGCATGGCGATTAACCCCCGCCGGACAGCGAAATCCCGCGCGAGATTTGCGCGGAGGCGTCCGAGAGCATGCCGACCCAGTTCGCCACCTTTTCCGAGCGGAAGCGCGCCTTCGGCATCGCAAGGCTGAGGGCCGCAACGACTCGCCGGGCTCTGTCCCGCACGGGCACGCCGACGCAGCAGACGTCGTCGCAGAGTTCTTCCTCGTCGACCGCGTAGCCGGCCTCGCGCACGCGCACGAGCTCGGCCGTGAGTTCAACCGGGTCGGTGATGTTGCGGGGCGTCAGTGCGGGCAGGGGCCCGAGGGAGAAGAAGCGATCGAGATCGGAGGGCGGCAATGCCGCCAGGAGGACCTTGCCGGTCGCCGTGCAATGGGCCGGGTCGCGACGCCCCGTCCCGCGCGTCACCGTCACGGCCTGACGACCGGCCGCCGTGCAGATCTCGACGACATCGCGTTCCCGCAGGATCGCCAGATGGACCGTCTCGCCGGCCCGGTCCCGCAATTCCTCGAGGCGGGGGCGCGCGGCCCCAACCAGATCGAGGCTGCCGGAATAGGCCGAGCCGAGTTCGAGCAGGCGTGAACCGAGCGAATAGGCCCGCGTCGAGCGGTCCTGCTCGACATAGGAGCGCCGGGCAAGCGTTTGCATGAGGCGGTGCGCCGTAGAGATATTGAAGCCAGTCATGGAGGCGAGTTCGGAGATCGAGACCGGCCGGCCAGCGGCGGCAAGATGCTCGAGCAGGTCGAGCACCTTGCCGACGGTCTTGACGGCCGAGCCTTCGGGCGCACGTGCGCCTTCAGGGGCTTCTGTCACGCGGCTTCAGTCGAGGAAGGGCGTCGGATCGACGTAGGTCGGCTTCTCCATCACGGCGAAGGAATAGCGCGGGTCCTTCACCATCTTGCCCCAGAACTGGCCGCGGTTGGCCGAGTGGTTCTTCGGGTTGATGGTCTGCTTGCCGATCGGGGTGTCCACCGTGATGCCGGGCAGGGCCTTGGCGACATCGTCCGGCTTGGCGCTGTTCGCCTTCCGGATGCCCTCGGCCAGGACCTGCATGGCGACGTAGCCCACCGTCGGCCACGACGAGGGATGCTCCTGGCCCGTGTATTTCCGCAGCCGGTCGATGAAGTCCTTGTGTGCGGCCGGGCCGTCCTCCCAGTTGAACACGTCGTAGGAGTTGCCCCAGATACCCAGCGGGTAGTCGTCCCCGATCGCCTTGGCGGATTCGATCGAGCCCGCTTCACCGCCTGCGATGAAGTTGTTGCTGATGCGCTCGAAATAGCCGAGCGGCTTCGCCTGTTTCAGGAACGTCACGAAATGGCCGCCCCACAGCGAGCTGAAGACGGCCTCGGGCCTCTTCGCCATCTGCGCATTGATGAAGGGGGTGTAATCGGCCTCGCCCAGCTTCGGCCATTGCTGGTCGATGATCTCCATATCCGGCTTGATCTTCTTGAGGTGGGCGACGAAAGCCGCCGTGACCTCCTGGCCGTAGGCGTAGTCTGGGCTGATCGTGGCGATCCGCTTGACCGGCAGTTTCGCGATCAGCTCCGCGGCCGAGCGGCCCTCGATCGTAGTCGTGGTCGCGGTCCGGAACAGGTAGGGGTGGAGGTTCTGGGCTGAGGTCAGCGCTTCCGGCTTGGAGACGGGAGCGATGAAGACGACCTTGTTTTCCTTGGCGATCGGCGAGACGGCCGGGCCCTCGGCAGCCGTGAAGGTGCCGACGATGAATTCGACCTCGTCCTTGAGGATCATTTCGCGCGCGACGCGAACCGCCTCGTCGGCGTTGCCCTTGCTGTCCTTGAAGACCAGCTGCAGCTTGCGGCCGAGCAGGCCGCCCTTCGCGTTCGTCTCGTCGACGAACATCTGCGCACCTTTGAGGGTGGGTTCCCCGAACAGCGCACCCGGACCGGACAGGATCATGGGCATCCCGATCTTGATCGGGTCAGCCGCCTGCACTGTTCCGGCAGACAGCACAGTAACGGCCGCAGCGGCCGCGAATATACGCGCCTTCATGTTCTCCCTCCCTGATTTCACATTGTGAAATCTTATGTTGTTACATGAAAACCTTGCATGATCGGGGTTGCGTTTCAATACCTCTCTCATCGGCGCGGACGCGGGCTCGTTCCCGCCGGACGAGGCGCATGACCGGCCCTGTCCCGCGGCAACTGAAATCGCGCGCAGGCGTGAGGTCCGAGATCCGGACTGGTGGATCGAGATTGTGTGGGCGGGAGGGTGCATCGCAGTCTCGGCCGAGGCCCAGCACGTGTGCGGTCCGGCCACCGGCCGATGTCGCAGGCTGCCCATCGGGCAGAACATGGTCTCTCCGCCAGGAAGGCGAGCCATGCCCGTGTGCTGGATCACGCCCTGCTTGTAACGACCGCCACGGAGGGAGTCGGCCGGTTCTGGAGGAGCGTCAGCTAAGAGGCAGCCTCCGCCGCCTGGATGCTGCCGACGGCGGACTTACGCTGGCGGCGGGGTGCCGTGTCGAAGAAGGATTCCGGCCTTTGGCGAAGCCGCATTCCCGAGCCGTCGCATAAGCGAAGGCGTCCTTGCAGCTACTACCCTGAGCCGCCCCTGCGCCCGCTGCTCTCTCCTCGCTCCGCGCACGGCACGTTGCTCAGCCCCGAGGAGCGGGCTTTTGCTTCCGGACGAAGCGGCGATAGCCCTCCTGGTATTCGTCGATATCTGCAAAGGCATAGACGGAGTGCCTTTCCGCCGCGCTGACGGGCGACGAGTCACGCACCAGGCGTCGTAGCTGCTGCTTGTGCGACTGGGCCGCCCAGCGGCCGCTCTCGCAGATGCTCTTCACGCACCGGGCGACATCGTCCTCCAGCTCCACGGATCGGGAGACGCGGGTCACGAGGCGCCGGTCGAACGCGTCCGCGGCGGACAGGATCCTGCCCTCGATCAGCAACTCGGCACTGGTAGCCCAGCCAACCAGCGCGAAGAGCGATTGCGTCTCGGCGAAGGCAAGCGGAAAGCCGAGTTTCCCGACGGGCGCCCCGAAACGGGCGCTGTCGTCGGCGAGCCTGAGATCGCACGCGCAGGCGATCTCGAGTCCGCCGCCCATGCAGACGCCCCGGATTTGGGCGACGACAGGGACGTCGCAATCGAAGATCGCCATGAGGGCGGGCCCAACGATCTCCTCGTGAAAGCGCGTGACCTGTTCGCGGTTGGACCGGGTCGCAGCGAATTCCGAGATGTCGGCACCGGCCGAGAAGGCCTTCTCGCCCGCGCCCCGGATCACGATGCAGCGCAGCTCGTCGCGCCTCGACAGTTCCTCGAATTGCGCCCGCAGGCTCCGCCACATCACGACGTCGAGGGCATTAAGCTTCCGATCGTTCTCGATCGTAACGGACGCGACCTCGCCCTGTACGTCAGAAAGAATCCTGCCGACCATCAACCTTCTCTCGCGAACGACTGCAGCCGGGTCGCATGTGACGGCCCGGCCGGTCGATCCTCGACGATGGGAGCCCGCCTAGGCTGCGTTCTCCGCGGTGGTCGGGCTGAAGGCGGCCTCCATCTCGCGCCTGAACCGCACGGCGGAGTCGGACGCGTCGACGGCCACGTCCGACCAGCGGACCACCGCGCCTTCCTCCACGTCGCGGACGAGGGTGACATTGTGGGCGAGGCCTAGCGGAAGGTAGCCCTCGCGCAGGGAGAGGTCGGCAGGCGCCTGCCTGCCCCAGACGCAGAAGCCCCCCTCGCCGTCGAGCACCTCGCCCTTGCGCAGGCCGCGCTTGGCCGTCGCCACCACATCCGCGCTGAAGCAGGTCGGCGCGCCCGTCGGCTGACCCATCAAGGCCGCCCAGGCGACCGAGATGCCGAGCTCGAGCCCGCTGAAATGAATCGGACGATACAGCGCTGCGTAGCGGCCGCTCGAGTCCGGAAGCATGTGATACTCCCGGAAGCAGTCCCGGGTGTAGGAGCTGTCCTCCGCAGCCTCCACCACGACGAACGTGCCGTGGGCGAGGTTATAGGAGACCGACGAGCCGTCGCGGGAGAGCGACGATACGCATTCGGTCACGCCAGCCGTCTCAAGCGTGCCGCCGGCGCTCCGCGGACGCAGCACCTCGGCGAGTTCGAACCGGCTCGAAGGAGGGAATGCGAGGCCTCCCGACTGAGAACGAAGCCCGGTCGCGTTGGCGATCGCCGTCATCTCGATCGCCGATTTCGTGCCATCCACGAAGCTGTTGAACATCTTCGGGTTGATCGCGGACCTGTCCTCCACGTCGATCAGTCCAGGAAGGTTGTCGAAGACCGTCTCGGGCGTCGACTGGTGGAAACGCGGCAGGTAGCGGGTGCCCTTTCCGGCCGCGACCACCTGGAAGCCGCACGCCCGCGCCCAGTCGACGTGCTCGCACACGATCGCCGGCTGGTCGCCATAGGCGAGCGAATAGACGACGCCCGCCTGTCTGGCCCGGCGCGCGAGAAGCGGGCCGGCGACGACGTCCGCCTCGACATTGACCATCACGATGTGCTTGCCGGCCGCGATGCAGTCGAGCGCCAGCCGTATGCCCGTCCGCGGGTCGCCGGTGGCCTCGATGACGACCTCGATCCCGTCCGCACCTACGACGTCGTCCGCGCTGTCCGTCAGGAAGGTGCGGCCCGTCCGGAGCGCCTCGTCGAAGGAGCGCGCCCCGTATTGCTCCGCTGGCCAGTTGCAGGATTGCAGCTGCGAGGCTGCGCGCGCGACGTTCAGGTCGGCGACCGCGACGATGTGCATGCCAGGCGTCGTCCTGGCCTGAGCCAGGAACATCGTGCCGTACTTGCCGGCCCCGATCAGGCCGACGGTCACGGGCATCCCGGCCTCCTGCCGCGCCCGCAGCAGATGGGAGAGGTTCATCGATCGCGTTCCCGTATCAATGCGCAGAGGAGGGGGGAGGGACGGCGAGGTTCACGTTGACGCTCTTGGTCTCCGTGAAGCTGTCGAGCATGCCTTCGAGCGACATCTCGCGCCCGATTCCGCTCTCCTTGACGCCGCCATAGGACTGGCCGAGCGATTGCCCACCGCCCTGGTTCACCTGCACCCATCCCGCCTCGACGGCATGGGCGGCCCGCAGGGCCTGGCCGATGTCGCGCGACCAGATATAGGCGGCGAGGCCGTAATGGCTGTCGTTCGCCATCCGGATCGCGTCCTCCTCGTCCCGCCACGGAATGGCGACGAGGACCGGCCCGAAGATCTCTTCGCGGGCGAGACGCCACTCGTTCGAGGTGTCGGCGAAGATTGTCGGCAGGGCGAAGTAGCCCTTGGTGAGCGGGCCTTCCGTCGGGGGCAGGCCGCCCGTCACGAGGCGGGACTCGGCGCGGTTGAGGCCGTCCGAGACGTAGCCGCAGACCTTCGTGAACTGCCGCTCGTTGATGATCGACCCGATAGCGGTTTCCTCGTCGAGAGGGTCGCCGATCTTCAGGGCCGAGGTCTTCGAGACCAGCCTCTCCAGGAACGAATCGAAGATTTTCTCGTGCAGGAACAGGCGAGACCCGGCCGTGCAGGACTGGCTCTGGCGCGTGAAGCGCATCGAGGCCACGATCCCGTCCAGCACCCAATCCTCGTCCGCATCCGGATAGACGATCGACGGGCTCTTGCCGCCGAGTTCGAGAGAGACGGGCGCGATGCGGTCGGCCGCAGCCCGCATGATGGCCTTGCCGACGGCAGTCGAGCCCGTGAAGCTGACCTTCCTGACGAGCGGATGCGCGGCCAGCGGTTCGCCGCATTCCTTGCCGTAGCCCGTGACGATGTTGACCACGCCGGGCGGGAGATGGTCCTGGCAGATCTCGGCGATGAGCAGCACGGCGAGCGGCGCGTCCTCGGCCGCCTTCAACACGATCGTGTTGCCGGCGCAGATGGCCGGCGCGATCTTGAGGGCCGCGAGCTGTGCCGGTGCATTCCAGGGCACGATCGCCCCGACGACCCCGATGGGCTCGCGCCGGGAATAGCTGAGCTGCCCCTCGCCGAGCGGGATGGTGATGCCCTTCAGCTCGCCGGCGAGCCCGCCGAAATAGCGGAACGCGTCGGCGACCATCCTGGCCTCGCCGCGCGCTTGGGTCCGGAGCGCGTTGCCGGTCTCGCTCGCGATGAGGCGGGCCAGTTCTTCCTGCCGTGCCTCCAGTTCGAGCCCGATAGTGACCAGAAGGCGGCCGCGGTCGCGCGCAGCAACGCGGGACCAGCCGGGGAAAGCCTTTGCGGCCGCCGCCACGGCGAGATCGACGTCTTCCTTATCGCCCCTTGGGACCTCGCCGAGCGGCTCTCGCCGGCCCGGATTCTCGACCACGATGGTGCGGCCCGAGGCGGCGGGGCGCCATTCGCCGCCGATCAGCATGTTCCTCGACAGGAGGTCGGGCCCGCCGGCCTGCGCCGTCCCGGCCGCGGGTCGCTCGCTCGTCAGCGTCGTCATGTCGTTCTCCTTGGCTGGCCGTTTCGCGTCAGGCTTTCGCCGTCCCCGGCTGCGCGCCCTCGATCATCTTGATGATCGCCGAGTAGTCGAGCCTGCCGCTGCCGGACTGGCAGAACAGATTGTAGATGCCGGCTGCCAATGTGCCGAGCGGTGAACTCGATGCGGTGTCCATCGCGGCCCGTTCGGCGAGCCGTAGGTCCTTCAGCATGAGGTCTGCCGCGAAGCCGTTCTGGTACTCGCGGCTAGACGGCACGTTCGGCAGGATGCCGGGCACGGGCGGATAGCTCGTGAGGGCGTGGCAGCTGCCCGTGGAGGTGGACACGATCTCCCGCATCGTCAGGGGATCGAGCCCAAGCCGCTTGGCGAGCGTGAACGCTTCCGACACAGCGATCATCGAAATCCCGGCGAGAAGGTTGTTGCAGATCTTTGCCGCCTGCCCATTCCCGGCCGGCCCGGCCCGAACGATATTGCGCCCCATCGCGGCCAGGATCGGACGGGCCCGCTCGAAATCGGCCTCTTCCCCGCCGACCATGAAGGTGAGGGTGCCGGCCTGGGCGCCCATGACGCCGCCGGAGACCGGTGCATCGAGGATCGCGATCCCGTGCTCGCGCCCCGCTTCGTGCAGAGCGCGGGCCTCGGCCACCGCGATGGTGGAGGAATCGATGACCATGCTGCCCGCGGCCATGCGGCTCAGGAGTCCGCTCGGTCCCCCGAAGATATCCAGCACATGGCGTCCGGTCGGCACCATGGAGATGACGAACTGGGCGCCCGAAGCCGCATCCTCGACCGAGGCGCAGGCCTGGAGGCCGGCCTGGCGGCCGGCCTCCAGGGTCTCCGGGCTGAGATCGAAGGCGCGGACGCGGTGCCGGGCCTTCGCGAGGTTGGCCGCCATCGGCAACCCCATCCGCCCGAGCCCGATGAACCCGATCTCAGCCATGCTGCACCTCGTTCCTGTTCCGACCCTAGAAGGTCACTGGCTCTTCGCCACGAGCGGGCAGCCGCCTTCGGCCAGCGGCCGGAAGGACACCTCGGCCGAGGTCGTCGCCTTGTACTCGTAGTAGTCCCACGGATAGCGAGACTCGGACGGCTTCTTCACGATGAAGAGGTGCATCGGGTGCATCTTGCGGCCGTCCGCCCGGACATAGCCCTTGCCGAAGAGCGCATCGTCCGTCGGCATTTCCTTCATCTTGGCCACGACCTTCGCGCCGTCCTCGGCGCCGCCCACGGCTTCGACGGCCTTCAGGTAATGCAGGACGGACGCATAGACGCCGGCCTGGACCATCGACGGCTTCGCACCCCTGTGCAGCTTCGCGAACCGTTCGGAGAACTGGCGCGTGCCCTCGTTCATGTCCCAGTAGAAGGGGGAGACGAGCGCAAGGCCCTGCGCGAGCTGGAGCCCGATCGCATGCACGTCGGTGACGTAGATCAGCAGCCCGGCCAGTCGCTGCTTCGATCCACCGAGCCCGAATTCCGCTGCCTGCTTGATGCTGTTGACCGTATCGCCGCCCGAATTCGCGAGGCCGATCACGTCCGCCTGGGAAGCCTGGGCCTGCAGGAGAAAGGACGAGAAGTCCGACGTATTGTTCGGGTGGCGGACCTTGCCGATGACCTTGCCGCCGCTCGCGAGCACCATCTTCTCGGTGTCCCGCTCGAGGGCGTGGCCGAAGGCGAAGTCGGAGGTGAGGAAGTACCAGGTCTTCCCGCCCGTCTCGACGACCGCCTTGCCGATGCCGTTCGCGAACGCCCAGGTGTCGTGCGTCCAATGCACCGTGTTCGGCGTGCAGGCCGGGCCGGTCAGGTCGGAGACGGCCGGGCCGGAGGCGAGCATGACCTTATTCTTGTCGCGCACGATCTGGCTCACCGCGAGCGCGGCAGCCGAATTCGTGACGTCGGCCACGACGTCGACGCCCTGCGTGTCGAACCAGGTTCGTGTGATCGTGGAAGCGATGTCGGCCTTGTTGGCGTGATCGGCGACGACGACCTCCACCTTCCAGCCCTTGCCCAGCAGGCCGGAATCCTCCACGGCCAGCTGCGCCGCGATCACCGATCCGGGTCCCCCCATGTCGGCGTAGAGGCTCGACTGGTCGTTGATGACGCCGACCTTGACGCTCTTCCCCGTGGCGGCGGCGCCTCCGGTCCCAAGCAGAAGCGCGATGCTCGCGCACGATAGAACTCGACCAATCACCGTTCTTCCCCCTCTGGATGCGATCTGAGGCCGCTTGGTGCGGGCCGCTCGGGCCCGGTTCTCGATCTTCCGAGGAGGCGAAAAAAGCGCACAGCGCCGCGATGGTCTATGTCAATTTCTGCACAACGATGGATCCTGGATTGACACATGGCTGCAGAGCATCGGTGGGACGACCTGAAGGCCTTCCTGGCGGTCGCCCGGTCTGGCCGGTTGACGGAGGCGGCGCGGCTGATGGGCGTAGAGCACACCACGCTCAGCCGCCGGATCACGCGGCTCGAGGACGCCCTCGGCGTCAGGCTCTTCGACAGGCGGCCAACCGGCTACGACCTTTCCGCCGAAGGCGAGCAACTCCTGCCGCGAGCTGAGGACATCGAGCGCGCAGCTTTGGGGATCTGGTCGGAGCGTGTCGATCCCGAAGTGGGCCTGACCGGCTCCGTCCGCATCGGCACGCCTGAGGCATTCGGCACGTTCTGCCTGGCCGACCGGCTTGGCGAGCTTTCGGCCCAGCATCCGGGCCTCTCGATCGAACTCGTGGCGATGCCGCGGGCCTTCAGTCTCTCCAAGAGAGAGGCTGATCTCGCCATCGGCCTATCGCGCCCGGCGACCGGCCGCCTTCATGCCCGCAAACTCGGCGACTACGAACTCGGCCTTTATGGCGGGGCAGAATACCTGGCCTGCAAGGGGAGCCCCGAGACCGAGAGCGACCTCCGCCAGCACCGCTTCCTCGGCTACATCGACGAGTTGGTCTTCGCGCCCGAGCTCGACTACTTCGAGGCGGCGCTCCCCGGCTTGCAGCCGACCATCAGGATCTCCAACGTGATCACTCAGATGGCGGCGACGTGCGCGGGGGCCGGACTTTGCATCCTGCCCTGCTTCATGGCCGACCGGAGGCCAGACCTCGTCCGCATCCTGCCGGGGAGCATCTCGATCATTCGCTCCTACTGGCTCCTGACCCATTCGGACATGCTCGGCCTGAAGCGGATCAAGATCGCCTCGGACTTCATCACCTCGGTCGTCCGGGCCTCGCGCCCGGCATTCCTGCCCTCGGCCCAGTCGAGCGGCGGCTAGGGTGCTGGCCGGCTTCCTTCGGGCGGAAAAGCCTCTATAGCGACGCCGCCGAGTTCTGGAGGTATCGCAGTTGGCTCAAGGCTATTGGATCGTCACGTATCGTTCGGTGAGCAATCCCGACGCTCTGGCTGCTTATGCCGAGCTCGCCGGCCCCGCGATCGCCGAAGCGGGAGGTCGCTATCTCGCTCGCGGCATGCCGTCCCATGTTTACGAGGCTGGGCTGCAGCAGCGGACGGTCGTGATCGAGTTCGGGTCAGTCGACCAGGCCCGCGCGGCCTATGAGAGTTCAGCCTATCGGGCCGCGGCCGCTCTGCTGGCCGGCAGCGCCGAACGCGACATCCGCATCGTCGAAGGAGCCTCATGAGCGCGGGCCAGCCCCGAGGCCATCAGGGTCCGGGCATCCGGCACGAAACAGCCGGGTGCCCGAGTTTTTGTCTCCGGGAACCTTAGGTAAGTAGGTGCCGTGTCCGTTGCCACGATCACTCCCGAAGCCGGATTCCTTGTCGACCTCGCGGTCCGCAACGGCCTCGTCATCGATCGGTCCTCGGTCGCGCTGAACGAGATGGGGCTCGACTTCCGGGTCGGCTTCGCCACTGCTGTGGACGGGCAGCGCTGGCTTCTGCGCGTACCCCGCCGCCCCGACGTCATGGTTCGTGCGAGGTCGGAAGCCGCCGCGCTCGCGATGCTGCGCCGCCATCTGCCGGTCGCCGTGCCCGATTGGCGGATCTTCAGCGACGATCTCATCGCCTATCCGGTCCTGCCGGGGCTTCCTGGCCTCACCTTCGATCCCGCGAGCTACGAGGTGACCTGGCACTTCGAAAAAGACGCGCCGCTCTTCGTCGAAACCCTGGGCTCCACCATTGCGGCACTCCATGCGATCCCGAGGGCAGCAGCCATCGAGGCCGGCATGGCGCCTCACACGATCGCCGACGTCCGGGACAAGCTGCGCGCCGATCTCGGTTGCGTCAGGGGCGAGTTCGAGATCCCGGCCGCCAAGTGGGAAGGTTGGCAGGCATGGCTTGCCGATGACAGCTACTGGCCGCTGGAGACCACCGTCGTCCATGGCGACCTCTATGCCGGCCATGTCATGGTCGATCGTGATGGCCGCGTCAGGGGGCTGATCGACTGGACCGAGGCGCGGCTAGGCGATCCGGCCATCGATCTCGTCGGCCACATCAAGGGCTTTGGAATCGAGGCGCTGCCTGCCCTGATCGAAGCCTATGGCGTGGCGGGCGGCCATGTCTGGCCGCGCGTCATGGATCACTGCCTCAAGCTCCACTCCGCCGCCCCGGTCACCTACGCCCTTTTCGCCCTGACGCCCGGCGCCGAAAGCCATCGCGAGGCCGCCCAGGCGCAGCTGCTCGAATCCTGACGTCGCTACGTGGGCAATCCCAAGCGCTCTCGCTGAGGGGAGGGGACCTGGACAGGCACGGCGTTCGCGATAGAGCGCGTGACGCGTTCGAGGACCACGCATGGCCTATATCGATGCCTACCTCATTCCTTTGGCGACCGAGAAGCTCGCCGAGTACGAGCGTTTCTCCAGGCAGGTCGCTGCGGTGTACCGCGAGTATGGCGCGCTGCGGGTCGTGGATTGCCGATTGGACAGCGATGCGTCCGGTGGCTTGGCGTTCCATGCGGAAGAGGCGCGGGCGAGCCTGGTAGATGACGGGCCCCTCCGCGACTTCGAAGTCGCCGCGGACGCACGCAGCGGCGAAACCGTGATCCTGTCGTGGACGGAGTGGCCCAGCAAACAGGCCCGAGACGAAGGGCTCGCCAGGGCGCTCGCCGACCCTCGCGTGCAGCCTCGCGAAGAAGACGGCATCCTGTTCGAAGGCCGGCGCCTCATCGCCGGAGCCTTCGCCAAGCTGATCGACGTCTAGTCCGCGACGCGTCCTGGGAGCACGGTCACGCTCGCGCGCGTGCCGGGATCGCTTTCACCGCGGTCGTGTCCGCGCTCGCGGGAAGCGCGTCGGAGATCCGGCGGAAGGTCGCGAGGGCCTGACCCACCACCTGGTCCATGTTGTAGTAGCGATAGGTGGCGAGCCGGCCGACGAACCAGACGTCGGGCGTTGCGAGCGCGAGCCGCTCGTACTTCTTGAACAGCTCGGCGTTCTCCGGCCGAGGGATCGGGTAGTACGGATCCCCTTCGGCGCTCGGGTACTCGAAGGTGATGCTCGTCTTCGGGTGCACCTGGCCGGTCAGGTGCTTGTACTCGCTGATGCGCGTGTAATCCTCGCTCATCGGGTAGTTCACGGTCCCGACGGTTTGGTGCTGCTCCCGGTCGAGCGTTTCGTGCCGGAACCGCAGCGACCGGTAGGGCAGCTTCCCGAACCGGAAGCCGAAATACTCGTCGATCGGGCCGGTGAAGATTGTCCGCCGGTGCGGGATGACGTCCTTGATGTCGCGGTAATCGGTCTGCAGCAGCACATGGATCTTCGGGCTGCGGAGCATGTTTTCGAACATGCGCGTGTAGCCCTGGGCCGGCATGAACTGGAATTCGTCGGTAAAGTACCGGTCGTCCCGGTTGGTGCGGGTCGGCACGCGCGCCGTGACCGACTTGTCCAATTCCGAGGGGTCGATGCCCCATTGCTTGCGCGTGTAGCCGCGGAAGAATTTTTCGTAGAGTTCGCGGCCCACCTTGGAGATCACCACGTCCTCCGAGGTGCGGATTTCCGGGACCGGCTCGGCCCGGGCAGCGAGCCATACCTCGAGTTCCTCCGAGGTGAGGCTCAGGCCATAGAGCGTGTTGACCGTGTCGAGGTTGATCGGAATCGGCACGAGCCTGTCGTCGACCTGTCCGAGCACGCGGTGCTCGTAGGGCCGCCACGCCGTGAAGGCCGAGAGGTAGTCGAAGATCGCCTTCGAGTTGGTGTGGAAGATGTGCGGCCCGTACTGATGGATCAGGATGCCCGCGTCGTCGTACCGGTCATAGGCATTGCCGCCGATGTGGTTGCGGCGATCGACGACGAGCACCCGTTCGCCGCGCTCGTTCGCCAGGCGCTCCGCCAGCACGCTGCCGGCGAAGCCCGCGCCGACGATCAGCCAATCGTACATGTCCGGCCCCCCTTTCGACGGCTATTCGGCAGGAAGAGGCGCTCGCGCTCCCGCAAGGTTCGCGGACCCGGCCGCAAGCTCGGGCTCGCCCATGGCATGCGAGACGAGCCGGCGCATGGCGGCCCAGGTCGCGTCCCACGATCCGGTGGCGAGGTGGCGGTCGACCCGCGCGAGCCACTGCGCCCGCGGCCGCGCCATGAGGCGCTCGGCCGCCGCGACCACGTCCGCGGCCGTCTCGGCGATCTCGACGAGGCCTTTCTTGCCATAGGGCCGGATCACGTCGGTGATCGGCGTCGAGATGACCGGCACGCCCGCGGCGAGGAATTCAGGGGTCTTGGTCGGGCTGATGAAGCGCGTCGATTCGTTGAGCGCAAAGGGCATGAAGCCGATGTTCCAGCCCGAGAGGTAGGCCGGCAATTCGTCGTATGTCCGGCCTCCGAGCCAGTGGATGTTCGGGCGTTGCGGCAGCGTCTCCGGGTCGATCTTCACGACCGGACCGATCATGACGAGCTGCCAGTCCGGACGCGCATCCGCCACGCCGGCCACGAGGTCGAGGTCCATGCGTTCGTCGATCACGCCGAAGAAGCCCAGCCGTGGCCCCGGGATCCCGGCCTGGTCCGCGGGATCCCGCCGGTCGATACGGGCGCGCGCGAAATGGGCGGCGTCGATGGAGGAGGGGAAGGGGTGCACGCTCGGGTGCCGGTGCCGCTTCGCCTCGTAGAGGCTCATGCCGCCCGTGAAGACGAGGTCCGCCCGCGCGAAAAGGTCTTCCTCGTTCGACAGCATCTCGGGCGAGGCCCCCCGGAAGGCGGAGAGCTCGTCCATGTTGTCGTAGATGACGGCATCGGCCTTGAGGTGGCCCGAGAACGCCATCGCCATCGGTGTGTAGTACCAGAACACCCGGGACTCGGCCGGCTCGCTGGCCAGGAAGCGCTCGAGGAGCCTCCGCTGCGCCATCACGGCATCGAAATCCCAGACCCCATCGGGCAAGTGCGGAGTCGCAACGCGGATGTCCCCCGGCCGGCGCGTGATTTCGAGCTCCGGTGCAGCAATGTCGTCGCGCCAGACCGGCTCTTCGAAGAACACGACGTCGAAATCCGCCGTCGCCCGGCTGAGGAGGTGCTGCGGGCGCTGCCACACGAAGTCCCAGCGCAGGTGCGAGAGGCAAAGAAGAAGGGGCTTCCTGCGAGCCCTCGGAGCGGTGCGTGCTGGGTGAGGTTTGACGGTGAGGCTCCCGAGAGGGAACGCAAGCTCTCCATCACGCCGGACCATGCGCCATCCTTCCAGTCAGCCGATTGGGGTTGCCCGAAAGAAGCTTGGTCGGAGCCGCCGTTTCGCAAACCAGACGCGGGAGACCTCCGGGGAGTTCCCTGGTGCGGTGCCGGACCTTCCGCGCGTCCAGGATCGTACTCACGTGTCGGCTGCGCCTTGAGCTAGCCTGCATCGCGGCCGGGCTGGCTGCCCGAAATGGCGACACTGCTCGGTACGGCCCGAACCTTGGCGGCTCCGCCCGGTTAGTGTCGCGCCGACCGACAGCAACCCCTTTCTCCGGGACGGCCGGAACCCATGACGGCGTTTCAGACCTTCTTCCTCGCGGGCTTCGAATGCTCGACCCAGCTCCGGGCGGACGGGCGCCGCCTCGACCTTCTCCGGTCGACCGGGCACGACCTGCACACGCTGGACGACTACCGGGCCGTCTCGGAGCACGGGATCGGAACCGTTCGCGACGGGCTGCGCTGGCATCTCATCGAGAGGAGCCCCGGTTCATTCGACTGGGATAGCTTCCTCCCGATGCTTCACGCCGCCCAGGAGGCCGGAACCCAGGTGATCTGGGATCTCTGCCATTATGGCTGGCCTGAGGATCTCGACATCTGGTCGGATGCCTTCCCGGAGAGGCTCGCGGGCTTCGCGCATGAGGCGGCCGGGTTGATCGCGAGGGAAACCGGCCAGCCTCCCTTCCTTTGCCCGGTCAACGAGATTTCCTTCTGGGCCTGGGCCGGCGGCGAGGTCGGGCGCTTCGGCCCGAGCCGGACGGGCCAGGGCGCTGCCTTGAAACGCCAACTCGTGCGGGCCGCCATCGCGGCGACGCGAGCCGCCCGGAATGCCGCCCCTGCCGCCCGCTTCATCTGTGCCGAGCCGCTGATCCATGTCGATCCGGGCTCGCATGACGATCCGGCGCATGTCGCGGGCGCGACCGGTCACCGGGAGTCGCAGTTCGAGGCGCTGGATCTCCTGACCGGACGACAGGAGCCGGAACTCGGCGGCAGCGAGGACTGCCTCGACATCCTCGGCGTCAATTTCTACTCGGACAACCAATGGTATCACGGCGGAAGCACCATCCCGCTCGGCCACCATGCCTACCGGCCGCTGCACGAGATGCTGCAGGAGGTATCGCAGCGATACCGACGCCCGGTCCTGCTCGCGGAGACCGGCGCGGAAGGATCCGGCCGCGCGTCGTGGCTGCACTACGTCTGCGGCGAGGTGCGGGCCGCGATGGCGGCGGGCGTACGGGTCGAGGGAATCTGCCTCTATCCGATCCTGGATTATCACGGCTGGGAGAATGATCGCGTCTGCACGACAGGTCTCCTCTCCGCGGCCGACGCGTCCGGGGTTCGGCGGGTCCACGAGCCCTTGGCGGAGGAACTGAGAGCGCAGATCATCCGGTTCGCGTCGGTCCCGGAGATCCGGGACCGGTTCGAGGCCGCGGCCTAGCCCCGAGATGACGGCTGCGGCAGCACCTCGCCGACCGCCCGCATATCTGCGCGGCCCGGCGGCGTTCATCCTTCATTACGTCCGCAACTGGGCCCGGGGGTTCGCGGCGATCTTCCTGTTCGTGGTCCTGGCCGCCGGGGCCGCGATCGGGCTGCAATACGTCCTCAAGGTCCTGGTCGACATCATGGCGGGACCGGCGGAAGGCCGGGCTCATGTCTGGACGGCGCTCGCCTTCTTCGTCGGGCTGATCGCCGCGGAAAGCCTCTCCTGGCGTGTGGTCGGCTGGCTCACCTGCAGGACGACGGTCGGCGTCGGCGTCGACATGCGGCTCGACCTGTTCGAATACCTCAACCGGCAGCCGATGCGGTACTTTGCCGAGAACCTCGCCGGCTCGCTCGGGCAACGCATCACGGCCACGGCCGGGAATTTCGGGGCCCTCGCCAACACGCTCATCTGGCGCGTCCTGCCTCCCTGCATCGATTTCGCGGGTGCGCTGATCATCTTCAGCAGCATCAACCTGGCCATGATGGCGGCGCTCGGCGCCGTGGTGGTGCTGGTGACGACGCTCCTCGTCGTCTTCGGGGAGCGCGGTCGGTCGAGGCACCGGCGCTATTCGGGACTGGCCGGCGAGGTGGCGGGCGAACTCGTCGACACGATTACCAACACGTGGGCCGTAAAGGCCTTCTCGGCCCGGCAGCGGGAATTTGCCCGCCTCGAGAGAGGGTTTCGGGAGGAGGCCGCTGCCCAGCGCCGCAGCTGGATGCATATCGAGAAGGCGAGGGCGCTGAACGACCTCGTCCTTACGGTCGCGGCCGGGAGCATGCTCGTCTGGGCCGTGACCCTCTGGACCGAAGGCCGCGTGACGCCGGGCGATGTAGTGGTCGTGTCGACCCTGACGTTCCGGATCCTCCACTCCTCTCGCGACCTCGCCCTCTCCCTCGTCGACCTGTCGCAGCAATTCGGCTTCATCGACGAGACCCTGCGCAAGATCGCCCAGCCCCGGACGGTGGTGAACGCCCCGAACGCCCGCACCCTGGTGCCTGACGGCGGGACGGTGGAGTTCCGGGGCGTGTCGTTCTCGTATGGAGGCCCGCGCGAAGTGACGCACGAGCTCTCCCTGACCATTCCCGCGGGGCAGAAGATCGGCATCGTCGGCCCCTCCGGTGCTGGCAAGTCGACCCTTGTGAACCTCTTGCAGCGGCTATGGGACGTCGACGATGGCGAGATCCTCATCGACGGGCAGCCGATCGCGGACGTGACACAGGACTCGCTCAGGGCGGCGCTGGCGGTCGTCCCGCAGGAGATCATCTTGTTCCACCGCAGCATCATGGAGAACATCCGTTTCGGCCGGGCGGACGCAACGGACGACGAGGTGATCGAGGCCGCTCGCGCCGCCTATTGCGACAGCTTCGTGCGCTCCCTGCCGGAAGGCTACGACACGATCGTCGGCGAACGCGGGGCGAAGCTGTCGGGCGGGCAGCGCCAGCGCATCGGCATTGCCCGCGCCTTCCTGAAGGACGCCCCGATCATCATTCTCGATGAGGCGACTTCGGCCCTCGATACGGAATCGGAGATCGAGATCCAGCACTCGCTCGTGCGGCGGATGCAGGGCCGGACAGTGATCGCGGTCGCCCACCGCCTGTCAACCCTGACGGCGTTCGACCGGGTCATCGTCATCCAGCATGGGCGGATCGTGGAGGACGGCACGCCGGCTCAGCTGCGCAAGCAGAACGGCGTGTTCGAGGCGATGTGGCGCCTGCAGGCCCGCGGGTTGTCAATTGACGAGCCGACAGAGGAGGCCGCCTGATCGCAGGCTCTCGCCCCGGCTTCGCCGCGGATCCTCGCTCCTAAGCCATTGCGCGCAGACGAGGCGCGTCGACCTCGCGCCGAACCATCAGCACTTGGACACCCTGCTTCCGCCCGCGAGGCTGAAGCTCGACTTCCTCGTCGAACCGCTCCCTCCAGACCTGCCCGGCGGCGCTCACGCAGGTCTCGGACGCAATGATCGCGGCGCCGTACTCCCTTGTCGCGCCCTCGATCCGGCTTGCCACGTTGACGACGTCGCCGACGACGGTGAACTCGCTTCTCGTCTGCGAACCAAGATTTCCCGCAACCACGGGACCGAAATGGACCCCGACGGAGACGTCGATCTGCGCGGCGCCGCGTCTGGCGCGCTTCGCGTTCCACCGGGCCATCTCGTCCTGAAGCGCGAACGCGCAGCCGAGGGCGCGTTCGGCCGCGTTCGCCTGAGCCTCGATGCCGCCGAAGGTCGCCATGAAGCCGTCGCCCAGATACTTGTCGAGCGTTCCGCCATGATCGAAGACCACGCGGCAGGTGCGCTCGCGAAAGCTGCGCAGGAGCGCGAACATCCGTTCGGGCGGCAGGCGCTCGGTCAGCCCCGTGGAACCGACGATGTCCGCGTAGAGGATCGCGACCGTCCGGACGGCGGGTTCCCCGAAGCCTTGGGGAGCTCTCACCGCGAGGGCGTCCACGACATCGGGCGAGACATAGCGGGCGAGGTCCGCTCGTACGACCTCGGCCTCCACATGGGCGAGGACGCTGCGCCGGCTGCGCCAGACCGCGACGGCGATGATGACCGTGAACAGGCCGGTCGCGATCAGTTGGGTGCGCCATGCGGTCAGCCCGACGAAGGTCGGGTCGAAGTATGCGCGCAGAGCGTCGTTCTGGTTGACCGGACCCGCCTCGATCAATCGCGCGAAGGTCGTGCTCCCGGGTAGCGAGTAGATGATCTGAAACCCGATCGACCAGATCGAAGCGATCGCGGCGCCCGTCCACAGGACCAGCAGCGGGGAATAGGTCAGCGCCGCCTCCGCCAGGAGGAGCAGGAGATACAGGTATTCCTGCCCGCGCAGGCGCGCCTGGACCGGCCAGTCACCCGACAGCCACGCAGGAGGGGGCATCAGGATCGCCGTCGTCATGAGCGCCACGTCCATGATGACGAAGGCGAGCTTGATCATGAAGGCGTGGCGATGATGCCGAAGCCGATACGGCACGAAGCCGAGGATGAAGAAAACGACCGCGAACGTCGCGTAATACGCGTCGCGTGGCCACGGCACGAGCGAGACCAGCCAGAGCGTTACCACCAGAACCCCGAACGACCTCGCCCAGAATGCGAAGGCCAGCCCGTCGAGTTCGGCGGCGCGGACGCTCTCTCTGAAGCGTCCCGTTCCGAGTGGGTTGAACGGCAGCCCGAATGTCGCTTTGAACCTGCCCGGAACCGTCAAGTGCATGCGCGGCCGCTCCCTTGCCTTGCTCCACATCGCGGTACTGCGTGGCGGCAGCAAGGCCCAACACGCAAACCCGACCGGCGCGGCGGGCGGTTCTGACAACGCGGCTGCTCAACTCGATGCGCCGCCGAGACGGGTTCAAGCGGGGATGGTCACGCTTTGCATTGACGATGGACAAGTCATCGCGCTCGCGCTCGAGTCTGCCTGAAGGCCGACCAGCGGCAATCCCCAGGTTCAACCAGGAGCACTCACCGATGGCTTACAGGATACTCGTGGTCGGGGCTGGGGCGGTTGGCGGTTACTTCGGGGCGCGTTTGGCACAGGCGGGTCGTGATGTGACCTTCCTGGTCCGGCCGGGGCGGGCCGACCAGATTCGCCGGGACGGAATCCGGGTTCGCAGCCCGCACGGCGACCTGAATCTTACCCCCAAGATCACGACCGCTACCGAACGGGCGGAGCCGTACGACTTCGTGCTTCTCAGCGTGAAGGGCTTCGCCCTGGACGCCGCGCTCGACGACGTTGCCGCCGCAGTCGGCCCGGGAAGTGTCGTGTTGCCGGTGCTGAACGGGATGCGCCACATGGACAGGCTCGCGGAGCGGTTCGGCCCGGGTCCCGTCCTCGGCGGCGTATGCATGGTCGCAACGGAACTCGATTCCGACGGGCAAATCATTCAACTCGCGGACGTCCAGAAGCTCATCTACGGCGAACTCGGCGGAGAGCTCACGGAGCGCATCGAGCGGGTCGACGAGGCGATGCAAGGCGCCGGCTTCGATGCGGCCATCTCGCCGGACATCGTCCAGGCGATGTGGGAGAAGTGGGTGATGCTCGCGAGCCTCGGGGCGGCCTGCTGCCTGTTACGGGGATCGGTGGGGGAGATCGTTGGCGTTCCGGGTGGGACGCAAGTTGCCCGCGCTATTCTGGAGGAATCCATGGCCGTCGCCAGGGCGTTTGGACATCCACCATCCCCAGCCTTCATGCAGCGCACGGTCTCGATGATGACCGCGCCGGGATCGCCGCAAACCTCGTCGATGTATCGCGATCTTCTCGGTGGCAGGGAGGTCGAGGTGGATCCGATCATCGGAGACCTTGTCCTCCGGGCGGATCGGGCCGGTGTAGAGGTGCCTCTTCTTCGTGCGGCCTTCGTCAACCTGTCCGTGTATTCCGCTCGCCGCGAGGCTGAACGACGACGATAAGGGATCACACCGGGTTGGCGAACTTCTCGCCTGCGAGCGCGCCAACCTCTCCGACCTCAACGGCAGCCGAAGTGCTCATGCTCGGCCGCTGCCGAAGACCTCGACGGGCGGGATCCAAGAGGCCGAGCGCGGCCACCTTATCGAAAGCGGCTTTCTCGCTCGGATTGCCGCCGTCCCTTTGCTGGGACCTATTCCGGGGGGCGGCGGAGGTGCCAGTCGGTTGCGGCCTGGAAGGCCCAGCCGACACGCAGGGCGGTGGCTTCGTCATAGGCGCGGCACACGATCTGAAGCGAGGTCGGCAGGCCGCCGCTTCCGACGCCGTTGGGCAGTGCCACGGCGCAGAGATCCAGGAAGTTACCGAACCGCGTATAGTGAGCCGGCGCCTTGGTCTGGTCGACCTCGTCGACCAGGAGGGCCGTGGTCATGGTCGTGGGCGTCAGCAGCGCATCAAGCCCATCCATGGCCGTGGCAAAGGCGCCCTTCATCCGCTCGCGCTCTTCCAGCGCTTCCAAGTAGGCCTGCGCCGTGAGGCTCCGTCCGGCCGAAATGCGCGGGCGCACATGAGGATCGAGCGGGGCACCCTCGTCGTCGATCAACTCGCGAAGGATCGTGTAGCTCTCCGCGGCCATGATGCGGAGGTTCAGCGCGGCCACATCCGCGAAGCCGAAGGGCAGCTTTATGTCGACGATCTCCGCACCGAGCCGCTCGAATTCGAGAAGCGACGCATCGTAGGCGTCCAGGACCTCCGCCGAGGCGTAGCTCCGCTCGGATTCCGGCATCCGGGCGAGGCGCAGGCCGCGGGCGCCCCGCTTCAATGTCGGCAAGGGGTCCGTCTGGGCGAGCCCGACGGTCTTCGGATCCAGAGGGTCCGGCCCCTGCATCGCCATGTACAGGAGCGCTGAATCCTCGACGTCGCGGGTCATGGGGCCCGGCGTGTCGAGCGTGGGCGAAAGCGGCAGTACCCCGTACGTGCTCACCCGTCCTATGGTCGTCTTCAGCGAGGTGATGCCGCACCAGGAGGCCGGCATCCGCACCGAGCCTCCCGTGTCGGTACCGATGGCCCACGGCGCCATCCCGGCCGCAACCGCCACGCCCGAGCCGCTGCTGGAGCCGCCCGGCGTCCGCGGACGCTCCAAGTCCCAAGGATTCCAGGGCGTGCCGAGGTGGGTGTTCGTGCCCCACCCGCCCATCGCGAACTCGACCGTGTGCGTCTTCCCGAGCACGATCATGCCCTGCGCGATGAGGCGCCTGGCGAGGGTGGCGGTCCGGGTGGCTCTGCGCTGGCGCCACGCCGCCGTACCGCCCGTCACGACGCGACCCTCAAGCTCGACCAAGTCCTTCAGGGCGATGGGAATCCCGTGCAACGGCCCGACGGCGTGGCCGGAGCGGATAGCGAGTTCGGCCGCTTGTGCGGCCTGGCGCGCGTCCTCGGCATAGACCTCGACAAAGGCCTGGAGCTTCGGCTCGCGGCTTGCAACCCGTCCGAGATACGCTTCGGTCAGCTCCACGGGAGACAGGCGGCGCGCCATGATCTCCCGCGAGAGCTGGTGGACGGGCAGGAAGTTCAGGTCGGTCGAGGTCATCAAGGGCCCTTACGGCAATGCGGTTCTCGATTGAGAGCTCGTCAGGTGGCGGAGAACATGGTGCGCGGTAGCCACGTCGCGATCTCGGGAAAGATCGTGATGAGGAGAATGCCCAGACACAGCACCAGGAAGAACGGCAACACCGCCTTGGCGACGCGCAGGATGTCGTATCCCGTCAATCCCTGTACGACGAACAGGTTGAACCCGACCGGCGGGGTGATCTGCGCGATCTCGACCACGAGCACGATGAAGATGCCGAACCAGATGAGGTCGATATGCGCCGCCTCGACCATCGGCATGATGACGGCCGTGGTCAGCACCACCATGGAGATCCCGTCGAGGAAACAGCCCAGGACCAGGAACAGGATGGTCAGCGAGAAGATGAGCCC
>JAFAEL010000236.1 GCA_023423995.1 Pseudomonadota bacterium
GGATGGGTGCTCGCGGCCATCCAGATCTCGCGTCCGGCCGTCATGCTCGCGAAGTGCTCGACCGCCGCCGGATCGGCAGGTGGCGGCGGCAGATCGAATTTGAGGTTTCCCGAGATTGTCGCGACGCTCGCTCCAAGGGTCGAGAGGCGCTCGGCATCGGCCCGGCTCTGTGCCACGCAGAGCGCGAAGCGGCCGAACAGGGCACGAGCAATCTTTGGCGCCTTCCGCCAGCCCTCGAACGATCCGACGGACATGCGCCCGTTCACGAGCACGAGCGGGATCCCCGCACGCTCCAACTCGATGATGGTGTTCGGCCAAACCTCCGACTCGGCGAAGATCGCGAGGCGTGGACGCCAATGGCGGAGGAAACGTGCCAGGTAACGCGGCACGTCCAGGGGGAGAAATTGATGCCGAGCACCCGGGGGAAGTCGCCGGGCCAGGAGCCCGGCCGATGTCAGAGTGCCTGACGTCACGAGGACCTTCACGCCGCGCCGCACCAGGGCGTCGATGACCGGGAGCAGCGCCATCGTCTCGCCGACCGACGCTCCATGCGCCCAGACGAGCTCCCCTGGCGGCCGGTCTCGTCCCGCAAAGCCGTAGCGTTCCCTGAGCCTACCCTCGTCCTCCTTGCCGTCGCGCACGCGTCGCCGGAGCCAGGCCGGCGCCGCTGCAGGCGCGAGACAGGATGTTGCCACCCTGTAGGCGAGAAGGGGAATCGGCAGCCGCTGGCTCATGCGGATGCCGGGTTTCCCGGCTCGGGAATGACCGCCTGGCGCGCGCCGGGATCCGTCCGCCCGACGAGTCCGTAGGCTCGGCCGTTGACCCGGTTCAGCTCCCGCTCGACGGCGAGCCGGGCGTCCTCGATCTCGTCGGCACCGGCATCGCGGGGCACTGCGATCGGCTGCCCGGCAACCATCGCGCCGCGGCCGAAGGGCAGCCCGATACTCGCACGGTCCCAGCTCTTGAACACCACACGTCGGCTTGTCGCAACCGCCACCGGTACGATCGGGCGCCCCGACATCCGGGCGAGCGTGACGATGCCTTCGCCGCAGCGGCGGGCGATCTTGGGCACATCCGCGGTGAGGAACATGTTCTCGCCGCCCTCGAGCGCGCGCAGCATGGCACGGAGTGCTGGCGCGCCGCCCTTCTGCCGCTGGTCGCGGCCGCGCGCTCCCGAGCCGCGGATCGCCCGGATGCCGAGGTGATGCAGCGCGATCGCATTGAACTCACCGTCCGCGGAGCGCGAGACGAGGCTGGCTGCGCGATCCTGCTGTCGGCGAAGGTACGGCGCCATGAAATGATGTCCGTGCCACATCGCGCCGATGAAGGGCTGGATCGGCGCGAGCTCGCCATACATATCGGCCGGCTCGTACACGAAGCGGTTCGTCACGCGCACGAGATCGAGATAGCGGGCGAGAAATAGCCCAAGCCCCTCCTGGGCCGGGCGCGTGCGGCTCAGCCGCTTGACGACCCCCATCGGCTCACGACCCCTGCGGGTCCAGCAGCCGGTGCAGATGCACGATGAAGTAGCGCATCTGCGCGTTGTCGACCGTCGATTGCGCCTTGGCCTTCCAGGCGGCGTGCGCGGTCGCATAGTTCGGGTAGATGCCCACGATGTCGAGGGCCGACAGGTCCCGGAACTCGTGCGATTCGAGGTTGGTCAGTTCCCCGCCGAAGACGAGATGAAGGAGCTGCTTCTCTGCCGTCATGATGTCGTCCCCGGATTATGGTGTTTTCCGGCGCTCATCGGCCGCCGATGGCGGCGAGAAGGGCGCCGTGCAGTCGCTGAGGGCCGGCGGCGAGTTCGCCGTGCGAAGGCTCGGGCCGGTTGTAGACCGGCTTGTCCCCGTCGAGCGTCGTCAACGCGCCGCCCGCCTCGTGCAGGATCAGGTCGGCCGCCGCGATATCCCAGTCGCGCGCATCGGTGGACACAAGGCCGGCATCGACGGTGCCGTCCGCCACCTTTGCGATCCGCAAAGCAAGCGACGGTATCCGGGGCGGCCGGGTGATCGAAGGCACCTCCCGAGCGAGCCGGTCGAGGAACGGCTTGGGGCCGGCGACGCTGATCCCCTCGAGCGAACGCGCGTCGGACACGGCGATCGCCTCTCCGTCCCGGCGGGCTCCACGGCCTTCCTCGGCCTCGTAGATCGTCTCGTGCGCGGGCGCGTAGACGACTCCCAGCACCGGCCGCGTGTTCTCCAGGAGCGCGATCGCGACCGACCAATCGCGGCTTCCTGACAGGAATGCCCTGGTTCCGTCTATCGGATCGACGATCCAGACGTATTTCCGGTCGAGCCGCCTCGGGTCGTCCGCGGTCTCCTCCGAAAGCCAGCCGGCCTCCGGCATGAGGCCGCTCAGCCGGACCTTCAGGAACGTGTCCACCGCGACATCTGCCTCAGTCACGGGCGAGCCGCCCGCCTTCGACCAGATGCGGGCCGAGGTGGAAAGGCCCGAGCGGAAGAATTTCATCGCAATCTCACCTGCCTCGCGGGCGATGTCCCGCACGGTAGGGGTGAGGTCGCTTGGATCGCGGATCAGGGAGGTCATGCGGCCGGGATGCTCGAGGGAAGCAATAGGTTCCCGACCTTGCAGCGGCAAGGACCGGACCAGCGGCCTGCGGCCGCGCGGGGCCAGGACCGCAATGTTCTGTTGAACATGAGGCGGGAAGGCGACAGATCAACGCGTATTTTACCGTAGCGATTAAGCTTCTGCCGGGTCGTCAGGTGCCATTGTCGCGCAGGTCAGAGCGGCACAAAAGCCGCCGGCAGGGTAAGGCATCAGATATGTCAGGCTACGACGGACAGGTCGGGGCCGCTTCCACTTCTGGGGGCAGCTCCGACCTGCGCCGGACCATCTGTACGGGCGGTTCCGGAACCAGGATGATCCTAGGAATTACTCGCGATCGACTCGCGGGTGCTGTTCTCGATCTGACGCGAGGAAACGGCGATCTGCGCGTCGTCCTCGTGGACGCGGCCGGGGAGGCGCTGATGACCCTTGGCCCATTCCCGGAAGAAGAGGTCATTGCAATCTGGCGGTCGATCGTCACCTCGGCGGGGATCACCCCGATGATGCGGGCCTGGGACGGCTATACCGAGCCGCTGGCGAGCCAACTCGGAAAGATCCGCCTCGGAAAATCACAGGAGAGGCGGCGGCTCGCCGTGCTCGGCAACAGGCGCCCGCGCTTCCTGGTCAGGCGCAAGAGCGCCAGACTGCCACTGCGGCCGCTCGTGTTCCGAGAGCGGGAGATCGCCTGCGGACGTGAAGCCTGATCCGGGGCGCTAAAGCGCGCCCTGCGGCATGCGGGTCGGTCCGGTGAGGCCGCCGCCGCCGAGGAGGCCGCCTCCGCCGCCCTCGCGGGCCTGCTTCTCCATCTGAGCCTGCTTTGCCGCGGCGCCGCAGGCTTGGCGCCGGATCTGCACGGCGCGGCCGTGGTCCTCCTTGATGCTCTGAATGAACTGGTCCGGTACCTGGCACCAGTCCTTGTTGGCCTCGGTCCACTTCAGGAGCTTGTCGCCATTCGACACGAGCGCTCCGAAATCGGTGCAGGCGCGCTTGGCGTCTATGTTCTTGCCCTTCGTGGCCGCCGAGATGCGGTCGCCGATCGACTTGCGCTGGACGAGCATGGGTTGCACATCCCCGCACCCGGCGCCCTGTGCGAAGGCGGGCGCCGCGCCGAAAGATAGCGACAGGAACGTGGCCGCAAACAGAATGCTTCTCACGGCAGGACGCGCTGCGTCGATCTTCGGAGCGCCTGAGCCGACCATCATGTTCTTGTCCCCTCACAACGCCCGGCTTGTCCGGGTCCTTGCATGTCGCGCACGACATCCCACGTGGCTGGCAGCCCGGAGGGCGAGGGCATTGTCCCGCGCCTCTGGCTTTTCCGGCATGATGAAGACCCGCCGGTAACCACATGAATGTGGCGGCAATGGTACATCAGGTCCACCCTTGTCGAGAGCGGATCGCGTTTCGCGCCGGGATGTCCTGTTGAGAGCGGCCCCTGATGGCATCCTATGACTTCGCCGCCCCGCGGCTTTTCGTGGCGGCCGACCTTGCCGCGGAAGGCGAGGTGGATCTCGACCGGGGGCAGGCGAACTACCTGCTCAACGTGCTGCGGCTGGGCCCGGGCGGAATGGTCCTCGCCTTCAACGGACGGGATGGCGAGTGGCGCGCCGAGATCGTCGCGTCCGGCCGTAAGTCGGCCGCCCTGCGGCCGCTGGAGCGCACCCGGCCACAGCCCGCTGCCCCGGATCTCGACTATCTCTTCGCCCCGCTGAAACATGCCCGGCTCGACTACATGGTCCAGAAGGCCGTGGAGATGGGAGTGGGGCGCCTGCGGCCCGTCTATACGCGCCGGACCGTCGTAACCCGCGTCAATCTCGAGCGAATGCGGGCCAATGCCGTGGAGGCCGCCGAGCAATGCGGCATCCTGGCTGTGCCGGAGATCCTGGAGGACGAGGCGCTGGATCGCGCGCTTGGCCGGCTCGGACCTGAACGGGTCCTGATCTTCTGCGATGAGGACGCGCCGCTCGGGAGCGCGATGGACGGTCTGGCTGCTGCCGGGCGAGGCCGGCCCATGGCACTCCTGATCGGGCCCGAAGGCGGTTTTGCCCCCGAAGAGCGGGCTCTTCTGCTGGCGCGCGAGAATGTGATCCGCCTTTCGCTCGGCCCGCGTATCCTCCGGGCGGACACGGCGGCGGTCGCAGCATTGGCTGTACTCCAGGCGACGATCGGCGACTGGCGGTAGGATGGCGTCCGACACTGCGGAGTGTCGTTGCGGCGTCGTGTCCGCCGCTCTATGTACCCGGCTCCACACACTGGGGCGCCGGGCCCCCTCCGAGGGCCACGCGCCCGCCGATCGAGGAGCGCATGGCGCGCGACGTCACCGATGCGACGCCGATATCCGGGCGCGACGAGCTTGTCGCCTGGATCGCGGCTGGCGAGAAGCCCGCCTCCGAATGGCGGGTGGGGACCGAGCACGAGAAGGTCCCGTTCTACCGGGAAGGCCACGCGCCTGTGCCCTATGAGGGCGAGCGCGGCATCAAGGCGCTGCTCGACGGCCTCGCTTCCCTGAACGGGTGGGAGCCGATCCTCGACGATGGCCTTCCGATCGGCCTGGCAGACGAGAAGGGTGGCGGCGCCATCTCGCTCGAGCCGGGCGGACAGTTCGAGCTGTCGGGTGCCCCGCTTCGCGACGTCCATTCCACCGCGCGCGAGCTCGAGCGGCACCTGGACGAGACGAAGCGCATCGCGGGTCCACTCGGGATCGGTTTCCTCACCCTGGGAATGAGCCCGAAATGGACCCGGGCCGAGACCCCCGTCATGCCCAAGCGGCGCTACCGGATCATGTCGGCCTACATGCCGAAGGTCGGCCGCCTCGGGCTCGACATGATGTTCCGCACGGCGACTGTGCAGGCCAATCTCGACTTCGGCTCCGAGGCGGACATGGTCCGCAAGCTCCGGGTATCCCTGGCGCTCCAGCCGGTCGCGACGGCCCTCTTCGCCAATTCGCCCTTCACGGACGGACGCCCGAACGGCTTTTTGTCCATGCGTTCGGAGATCTGGCGCGATACCGACCGCGACCGCACCGGGATGCTGCCCTTCGCGTTCGAGGATGGCATGGGTTACGAGCGCTACGTCGATTACGCGCTCGACGTTCCGATGTATTTCGTGAAGCGGGGCGACACCTATCACGATGTCGCCGGTGCATCGTTCAGGGACCTGCTCGCGGGTCGTCTGCCGCAGCTTCCGGGCGAGCGCGCCACGAGTTCCGACTGGGCGAACCATCTGTCGACGATCTTCCCCGAGGTGAGGCTCAAGACATTCCTTGAAATGCGCGGCGCGGATACCGGGCCGTCGGAGATGATTGGGGCGCTGACGGCCTTCTGGGTCGGACTGCTCTACGACGGAACGGCTCTCGATGAAGCATATGAGCTGATCCGTCCGTGGTCGGCCGAGGATCGCCAGGCGCTGCGGGACGCGGTTCCGCAGCAGGGGTTGAAGGCGCAGATCGCGGGCCGCTCCGTCCGCGACCTTGCCTCCGAGGTGCTCGGCATCGCGCGGGCTGGCCTCGCGAGGCGGGCCCTCATCGACTCGGATGGGCGCGACGAGACGCGCCACCTGGACCCGCTGCTGTCGATCGTGGAGACGGGTCGGACCGGCGCGGATGTCCTGCTGGAGCGCTACCATGGGGCTTGGGCGAGTTCGGTCGAACCCGCCTTCGAGGAATGCGCCTTCTAGCGGTTTAGGCGGCCGCCCTTGTCTGGTCCGCGAACGGGACGACTTCGAGCGGGCCGGCCTCGTCGTAGATGTGGACGGCCCAGTCATCCCATTCGCGGTAGGACGGCACGGCCATCATGATCTCACGGGCAACCTCCCGCGCCTTCACGATGGTGTCCTGAAACGCCTTCGTGTCGCGGCCGTGCCGGTCGAGAATCAGGTCGACCCCGTCGGTGCAGTGGAAATAGTGGATCGCCATTCCCCGATCCTCCTCGCCCGTTGTCGAGCTGGGCCGGCATCGTCTCGCCCGAACACGACAACTGAATGAACCTTCCCGCCTTCGCGTTCCGGCGGGCTTAGAGCAGAATGGCTAGGCGGGGTTTTTTCCCCGTTTTCCACTGTTTCCACTATCCAGCTGGCGTTGGACGACAGCTCGGCGAGAGATCCAGGTCCAGGGGCGAAAGACTTCGTGCTGTCGACTCCGGCCCGCACCACGTGATCCTCCAGTCGCCTGAAAAACGCAGACGGCATCATGCGATCTGCGGGAGCTTCGACATTTGCAACGTCCTACTACCAAATAATTTGCAGATCATACTCAATCTGTGCTGGTTCTATATTGAAGTTGCTTAGCCATTTCGTGAGCCTGCCGAGTGCGGCTTTGAGAACTGGAGGGGCGGTGATGAGGTTCGCGCTTTCTGGCGGTGTATTCCTCACAGCCATTTGCTTTGCGGTTCCATCCAACGGGCAGGATGCGTGCAGGCCGTCGAAGAACTCCTGCACAGCCATGTACAACATATGCCAGAAGAGCTGCGCCACGATGACGAACCCGGCCAGATGCGCGGCTTCGACATGCGAGGTCAGTGTCGTGGAATGCAAGTCGACCGGGGTCTGGCGAGCGCGGGGTGCCCGAAATGCGTGCTGGACGACGTCCAATCGCACCTAGCGTACCGGGGCGCTCGTGGAACATTTCTCCACGATCGTACGTGACGGAGAATCGAGCTGTGGTGCGCGCCGCTAAGAGAGCGGCGGCAGGCCGATGACGCCGCGGGCCACGATGCGCAGGCGAGCCGGGTCGCTCCGCTCGCAGGCGAGGAAGTTCGCCGTGCTGTCTTCGTCGCGTCGGCACATCATGAAGCCGTTGTGAAGCGCAGCCCTGGCACGCGCGCCGTCCTTCATCTGCAATGCCTCGAACATCACGTCCCGCCCGCCGGCTCCGCGGCCCTCGATGAGACACCAGCGGAGGTCGCCTTCCACGCGGGCCCAGTCGGGCGCCGGCTCCGGGCAAGCTTCGTCCGGCATCGTTCACCTCCCCGATGGCGCTTACGGCGAGCGGAAACTCGCCCGGGGCCACCCGCTCTTTCCCAGGCATGTGCGTTGGGCGCGTCCTCTGGCCTCTCTCGGCCCCGCGGTCGACCCTCCCGCCCAGCCTGGAAGCCAGGTTGAACCGGCATCCCTTGTCATGGGTTGATCATGAAGCACGCGCTCGTGCTAGCTTCCAAGTGCCTCGGCCGCCGCGATGCCGTTTTCCGGCCGAGGTGGAGACCCGGATGGTCACTCTCTTCGACATCGTTCGGCAGGCCCAGGGCGGCACGGCGATGGACAGTTTCTCGCGCCAGTTCGGGTTGAGTCTCGACCAGACACAGAGGGCGGTGGATGCCCTGCTGCCGGCCTTCTCGCTCGGCCTGCAGCGAAGCTTCCAGGATCCGAACGCCTTCGCCCAGCTGCTCGAGTTGATGGCATCGGGCCGCTACGCGCCGTTCTTCGACGGTGGAGCTCAGCTCTGGCCCGCCCCGCCGAACGGACAGCACGCGCTGGAGCGGATCTTCGGTTCCCCCGAAATCTCACGCCAGATCGCCGCGCAGGCCTCGGCAATGTCGGGGATCACCGCGCAAGTCCTGCAGCAGATGCTGCCGTCTCTCGCCACGGTCCTCATGGGCGGATTGTTCCGCTACACCACCATGGAGGGGCTGGCCGATTTTCTTCGAAACTGGAGCGACTGGCTCCGGACTCTGGCCCGGCTTCAGGGAGGGAGCCCGCGGCCAAGCAGCCCGACCGTCACCAACCCCTACGAGGCCTGGGGAGACCTGATGAGTGCGATGCTTGGAGGGGCGGCGCCGAAGCCGCCTCCTCCGGAACCGCCCACCGATCCCTGGACGAGCTTCATGCGGGGATTCCTGAAGGACCTCCCGCCGAATGCCGCCGCGCCGCCGCCGCCAGCGCCACCGCCTTCGCAACCCAATCCGTTCGAAGTGCTCTCGCAGATGTTCGATGCCGGCCGAGACGTTCAGGAGCAGTACCTGACAACCTTGAACGGCATCCTCGACGGCGTCTTGTCGGCGGCACCCGCGGGCGGGCAACCCCGCCAAGCCTGAGAAGCGCCTCAGCAGCTAACGGCCGCGGGTGCTTGTTTCAGGCCCCAAGCTGCATTCGCGCGCGCTCGTAAGTGACTGCGCCGGCTGACGGATCGAACTACGAGGAGGGCCGAGGGGTCCTTCGCGAGCGGCAGCTCGAGGGCCCCGATCACGTCGCTGCGGGTCAGGCCGATGTCCTTGAGCGAGCGATCATCGAGTTCGAGCAGGCTGCGCACCTGGCGGCGATGCACGAGCGTCCGGACGAACGCCGCCGTCGTCAGGACGACGAACTGCACGATGCGACGGAGGGTCGATGCCGGTCCGTAGCTCCGCGGGGATTCTGTCTCGGTCGTGACCATCGCAATCTCCTGAGGATCAGGCTCCTCTCTGGCCCGCGCAGCGCGTCGGGAGCGAAGCGGGCTGCCTCGCCAGATGGACGATGCTCCCCATCTTGCTATTCGTGAAGCGAATGATTTGAATGGTTCAGATCACCTGGAGTGATGGAGGTCCCGATGCCCTACATGCTCGACAGCGACCAGCTCCGTACCTTCCTGGCCATTGCCGACACGGGCTCTTTCACGCGGGCCGCCGAAATCGTCCACAAGACCCAGTCGGCCGTCTCGATGCAGATGAAGCGCCTGGAGGAGCGGCTCGGGCGGGAGATATTCGAGCGCGATGGCCGTTCCTCCAAGCTGACGGATGCGGGGGAGCGCCTGCTGGACTACGCGCGCCGCATCGTCCGGCTGAACAATGAATGCGTGGCGTCCTTCGCCGAGTCGGACCTTGTCGGACGCGTGCGCCTCGGCCTGCCGGACGACTATGCCGACCGGTACCTGCCGGAGATCCTCGCAACGTTCTCGCGATCGAACCCCCGGGCGGAGGTGACTGTCGTCTGCGAGCCGACGCCGATGCTCGTGGAGCAGGTGCAGGCCGGCGAACTCGACCTCGCGATCATCACGCATGTTGATGGGCGAGGAAACTCGGAGGTGGTCCGGTCCGAGCAGCTTCTCTGGGTCACGTCCGCGCGGCACTGCGTGCAGGACGAGGCGGTGATGCCGCTCGCGCTCGGGAGGGCGACCTGCAACTGGCGCTCCTCCGCGCTGGCCGCGTTGGAGAAGGCCGGGCGCAGCTTCCGGGTGGCCTATGTCAGCTGGAACTCGACCGCAGTAGGTGCGGCCGTCCTGGCGGGGCTGGCCGTCTCGGTCCTGCCCGAGAGCGCTGTTCGGCCCGGCATGCGGGTCCTCGGGCCGCGCGACGGGTTCCCGCCCTTGCCGTCCTGCAAGATCGGCCTGGTTCAAGGGGTCGGGGAGAGGAACGAACTCGCTGAGGCGCTGGCCGACCAGATCCGGCAGAGCCTCGACAATCTGGGATCAGGCCGCGTGATCCCGCTGGCGGCGGCGGAATAGGCCTAGCGCGTGGTGAAGCCCGACTGGACCTGCTCGAAAGATCCCCTGACGCTCGTGCCGATCATGGTCGCGCCGCCGATGATCACGATGGACACCAGCATGGCGATCAAGGCGTACTCGATCGAGGTCACCCCCTTTTGGTCGCGCAGGAACCTGCTCATCTCGTCCTCGGCATTCCGGCGCTACCATGACACGCTGCTGTTCGCGCGAAGTTAACGCAGGCGGAAAATCCCAGGCCTGAACCTTAACGTTGGAGCCCGGCTATATTCCCGTCGTCGCTTGACACGGGTCGGCCGCTTTCGCAGGAGAACGGAGACGCCTGATCTTCAGGCAAATTCTTCTCCGCTACGAGTCTGGTCCCGCTGACATGGCCGTTTATACCGAGGTCTCCGACGAGGACCTCCGCGGTTTCCTGGCCATGTACGACCTGGGAGAGGTGCTCTCGTTCAAGGGCATCGCGGAGGGGGTCGAGAACTCGAACTACTTTCTCCAGACCACGCGCGACCGCTTCATCCTGACCCTTTACGAGAAGCGCGTCAGCGAGGCGGACCTTCCGTTCTTCCTTGGCCTCATGGAGCATCTTGCCGAGCGGGGGTTCGAATGTCCGCTTCCCGTCCATAGCAGGTCGGGGGAGAGCCTCGGGCGGCTCGCGGGCCGCCCTGCCGTCATCGTGACCTTCCTGGAGGGTATTGCCGTCAAGCGTCCCGGCGTTGGCCATTGCCGGGCTGTGGGGGCGGAACTGGCCCGCCTCCACGCGGCGGGCCGCGATTTTGCCGGGCGGCGGCCCAATGCGCTCTCCATCGACGCGTGGGCCCCGCTCTTTGCAAGTGCCGATGGCCAGGCCGACCGGCTTGCACCAGGGCTCGCCGCCAGGACCCAGGCTGAACTCGGCGAGCTTGCCGCGCTCTGGCCGGCGCGACTGCCCGAAGGCGTGATCCACGCCGACCTCTTCACCGACAACGTGTTCTTCATCGGCGACAGGCTGTCGGGCGTCATCGACTTCTATTTCGCCTGCACGGACGCGCTCGCCTACGATCTCGCGATCTGCCTGAACGCCTGGTGCTTCGAGGCAGACGGCTCGTTCAATGCCACTAAGGGGCGGGCGCTAATCGCAGGGTACCAGAGCGTGCGTCCCCTCGAGCCCGAGGAGGTCGCCGCGCTGCCGGTCCTGGCAAGAGGTTCTGCCCTCCGCTTCATGCTGACCCGCCTCGTGGACTGGCTGAACGTCCCGCCTGGCGCGCTGGTGCGTCCAAAGGACCCTCTCGAATACGATCGCAAGCTCGGCTTCCACCGAAAGGTGGCGAGCGCGACCGAATATGGCTGGGAGCCTGTGGAGTAGGGCGGTAGCTCAGTCCCTTCGAACAAGATGCGAGTCGGGATGAGCGATCGGGTCAAGATCTACACGGACGGTGCGTGCTCGGGTAATCCCGGCCCGGGCGGCTGGGGGGCGCTGCTGATCTTTGGCGCAAAGGAGCGGGAAATCTCCGGTGCCGAGCCGAACACGACGAACAACCGCATGGAGCTGATGGCGGCGATTTCCGCCCTCGAGGCGCTCACGCGACCCTGCGCCGTCGATCTGTACACAGACTCGCAATATGTCCGGAACGGCATCTCGAGCTGGATCAAGGGCTGGAAGGCCAAGGGCTGGCTCACGGCCGACCGCAAGCCCGTGAAGAACGAGGACCTATGGCGTCGCCTGGACGAGGCACGCCAGCGCCATGACGTGACCTGGCACTGGGTAAAGGGTCATGCGGACGATGCCCTGAACCATCGCGTGGACGGCATGGCGCGGGCCGCCATTGAGGCCATGAGGCGAGGCATCAAGCATCCCGCATGAACGCCGCGGCCGGACCTATGCGGATGACCCGCCGCCTCTCCCGCCGCGCGACGAGTCCCCGGTGACTCGCAACTCCGGCGCCTAGGCCGCCCCGACCCGCAAGCGTCCCGCCGAACATGCCCGTTTCTCCAGGAGCACCTGAGCTGCCACCCCCTCTACGGCAGGACAATCTCGGCCGGGCGGTTCTCTACATGATCGCTGCGGCCGTGATGCTCCCGGGCATCAATGCCTGCGCGAAGCACCTCAGCAGCTACTCCATCGTTCAGATCGGCTGGGCCCGCTATGCCGGGCATTTCGGGCTGATGCTGGTGGCCTTCGTGCCGACCTACGGGTTCGCGATGCTGCGCTCGGCTGCGCCCGGCCTGCAACTTCTGCGCTCGGGGCTCCATTGCGCATCGGCGCTCCTGATGTTCTCGGCCCTGACGATGGTGGCGCTCACGACCGCCACGGCGATCAACTTCTCGGCCCCGCTGATCGTCACGGCGCTCGCGCCCCTGATGCTCGGCGAGCGGATCGGCTGGCATCGGGCGATCGCGGTCGCGGTCGGCTTCGCGGGAGCGCTGATCGTCGTGCGGCCGGGCTATAGTGGTGACGGCCTCGCGACGGCCCTGCTGCTCATCAATGCCTTCGTGGGCGCGAACATCCAGATCCTGTCGCGAAAGCTCAGCGCCTATGACCGGGCCATCACGTCCAATACCTACATGGTGATGGTCGGGTTCCTGGTGCTGACCGCGCCGCTGCCGTTCGTCTGGCGCAACCCGGACAACATGCTCGACCTCGTCGTCTTCATCGCCATCGGGATCTTCGGCGGGATCGGGCACTACTTCCTGGTGAGCGCCTTCGAGCAGGCGCCGGCCACCTTCGTGTCGCCGTTCAACTATCTCCAGATCGTCGGGGCGGCGGTCCTCGGCTATCTCGTTTTCGGCCACCTGCCGGATATCGGGACCTGGGTCGGTGCCGCCATCATCGCGGCCAGCGGCATCTTCGTCCTGTTTAGCGAGCGCCGGGCAAGGCTGCGCAGGTAGGCGGGCCTAAGGGACAGCCTCCGCATTAGCTGACCGGCGACGGTCGCCTGGCGCCATCCGGAGCAACTCGGCGCGACGTCAGGCAGTCCGACGAAACTCTGACCATCGAAACCGCCCTGTTTGCTGTTGACAGCTGACATCGGAGCCGTAGCATTTCCGCATGGCGGTGAGTTCGAGTTTCGTCGTTCAAGACGGCGTTCATCTGCATGTGCGTCGCTGCGGCGAGCGCGGCGTTCCGCTTGTTATGCTGCATCAGGCACCGACCTCCGCGCGTGTGTTCGAGAGCCGCCTCGAGCGGTTCGGCGCCGACTTCCAGTGCATCGCACCTGACATTCCGGGTCTCGGCCGTTCGGACGCGCTCGATACCGACCCTGTCACGATCGAGAAGCTCGCAGCCCTGTTCAACGGCATGCTGGAGAAGCTCTCTGTCGGGCCCGCGCTTCTCTACGGCTCCCATACGGGAGCTCTCGTCGCGACCGAGATGGCGATCCAGCGGCCCGATCTCGCGGCGGCCGTGGTGACGAACGGCTACCCGATCTACACGGCCGAGGAGAGTGCGCAGCGGCTCGCGACCTATTTTCCCGCGCTCGAGCCGAATTGGGACGGATCGCACCTCGTCTGGCTCTGGTACCGCTACCGCGAGCAGTTCATCTACTGGCCATGGAACACCAAGGATCCCGGTACGCGCGCTCATTGCGCGCTGCCGAGCCCGGAATACCTGCACAAGGGCGTAGCCGAGATCGCGGCCCGCCACGACAGCTACGCCCGGGTCTATGCCGCGGCCTTCGGGTACGACGCGCCCGCCGCCCTGACCCGGATTTCGGTACCGATGCACCTCGTTGTCGAGCACGAGGATTCGCTCTCGCTCAAGATCGGCCATGTCACGGAGGCGAAGGCGAGCCTCGCGCTCCATCCCTGCACGGAAGCCGATGTCGAGGCTGTGGAGCACGAGGTCCTGATCGAGGCGGCCGTCGGGATTCCGGCGCGCGGCCCAATCTCGATTTCGACGGCGAACGAGACCCGGTATCTCTCCGGCGGGGGCTGGCGGATCATCGCCCGGAGGCTGCGCGGGGCAGGGGGGCAGCGCCCTGTGGTGGTCCTTCCGCCCTTTCCGGCGGGCTCCGTCGCGATCGAGCCGGAACTGCCGCGCGCCCTCGATCGCGACGTGATCCTGCTCGATCTGGACGAACTGCCCGGCAATGGCGATGCGCAGGCCGCGCTCCAGGCGCTTGGTGAGCTCCTGGCGGGCGTCCTGGACGTCTACGGCGTGGCATCGGCGGACCTCGTCGTACATGACGAGGCCCGGGCGCTCGCTCTTCCTCTCGTGCGCGCATCGGCGAGGATCGCTCGCGTGCTGGCCGTCGAAGCGGCGTCGGCCCCTCCCTCCATGGCCTTCGATCCCCGGCTTTGCGCATCCGGCGGCCACCTGCTCCGGCTCTGGGACCGGTTGCGCTTCAAAGGCCTCGGTGCATCCGAGCGGCCGCGGCACGAGAGCCTGGAGCGCCTTGGCCGGCTTGCCTGGAGCGCGATCGGCGCCGCCGAGCAGATCCCGGCGTGGGATCGCCTGATCGGGAACTTCGCGGCCGCGGCCGACGGCGAGCTCTTGGGCGAGCGGATCATGCTCCTCAAGGCGGGCGTGCATGCCCGGGAAGCCCTGGCTGGCTCGCCCGCGCCCGATCTGGGCTTCGAGCCGGGACCTCCAAACCGGCCGCTCGCCGCGGCTTTGCGGATGCTCTCGCAGGAGCAAGGCTCGTGAATAATCCGGAGGTCCTCGGTCCCTGGCGGTGGCGCGGCCATTCCTTCAGGAACCGCATCCTGCTCACCGGCCATTCGGTGCTCTACGGCGAGAACGGCTTCTTCACGCCGCGCCATGCCGCGTATTACGAGGAGCGTGCCAGGGGTGGCGTCGGGCTCATCATCACCGAGCAGCAGGCCGCCCATCCTTCCGGCCGGAACTACCATCAGGGCCTCATCGCCTACTCGCCGGACGCCATCCCGTTCTACCGGGCGGTGACGGAGCCGGTTCGGGCGCTCGGCGTGCCGATCCTGGCGCAGCTGTTCTGCGGCGGCGCACAGGGCATCGGCACGATGTATATCGACGCCTGGCGGCCGCTCCTGTCGCCGTCGGGCATTCGGTCGACGCAGTTCGGCGAGACGCCCGCGGTGATGTCCGCCGAAGACATCGCCGACGTGAAGGCGTCGTTCGTGAGGTCGGCGCTACATGCCATGGAAGGCGGCTTCAGCGGCGTCCAGATCCACGCGGCGCACAGCCAACTTCTGGGCTCCTTCCTCAGCCCGGCCTTCAATCGGCGCGAGGATGAATACGGCGGATCGCTCCAGAACCGCTGCCGGATCGTCCGGGAGATTGCGGCCGAGACGCGTGCCGCGATCGGCTCCGAGCCGCTTCTCGGGATCAGGATCTCGGCCGACGAGCATCTCGGAGAAGCCGGCATCACGCCCGAGGAGGCGCTCGATGCGGCGGAACTCCTCGCCGCGGAAGGGCATCTCGACTTCATCGACGTGTCGGCGGGCGGCTATTTCGCGAAGAGCGTGTCGGTGCCGCCAATGGCCAGCCCGTTGCCGACAGGCTTCCTGACGAACTTCACCTCCAGGCTCCGCGACCGTGTGGGCAATCAGGTCGCGCTGTTCTCCGTCGGGCGCGTTACCACGCTGGCCGATGCGGAGGCGGTGCTCACCGAGGGTCGACTCGACATGGTGGGAATGACCCGCGCCCACATGGCGGACCCGCACCATATCGCAAAGGCGCAGGGGGGCCGCGATGCCGAAATCCGCCATTGCATCGGCGCGAATGTCTGCGCGAAGCGCCTGGTCGAGAACACGCATGTGACCTGCGTGATGAACCCGGCCA
>JAFAEL010000001.1 GCA_023423995.1 Pseudomonadota bacterium
CAACGCCGACGCCGACGCCAACCCCGACGCCAACTCCTACGCCAACCCCCACTCCTACGCCCCCGCCGGAGCCTACACCGCTCTACCGTGCGGAAGTCGCGACCTATAAGGCCATGCTGGGTTCGGAATTCATCGTCGGGCGGGCCATGATCGGCACCTTCCACCAGCGCCGCGGCGACCAGTACCTTCAGACGGGTCCGGGGATCGCCAACGGCGCCTGGGGGCGCTTCTTCGGGCAATCGACCGATCGCCGCTGGAACGGAACGGTTGCGCCGGAACTCGACGCCAACATCTTCGGCTTGCAGGCGGGCCTCGACCTCTTCTCGTACGAGGCCTTCTCCGGCCGCGGCAGTCTCGGGGTCTTTGTCGCGCATGGCAGGACCGACGGCGACGTGCGCGGCTTCGCGGATGCCGTCCAGCGCAATCGCGTGGGCCGGCTGAGCCTGGAGAACACAGGCGTCGGCGCAACCTGGACGCATGTCGACCCGTCGGGAGGGTATCTCGATGCCCTCGTGATGGGGCAGTGGCTCTCCGGCACGGCAACGTCGCTACGGGGCTTCGGAATAAAGGCCGACGGCACCGGTATCGCCGCGTCCATCGAGGGCGGCTATCCTCTCGTGATCCAGCCAGGCCTCGTGATCGAACCGCAGGGCCAGTTCATCTGGCAGAGCCTCGATCACGACGCCTCGCGCGATACGTTTTCCCGGCTGGATTTCGGCTCGCCGAGTCTCGCGACGGGTCGGCTCGGCCTGCGGATGCAGGGTACCGCCGTCTGGGAGAACATCGAATGGCGGCCGTATCTGCTCACCAATCTCTGGCACAATTTCAGCGAGACGAGCAGGATCAGGTTCGAGGCGGTCCCCATCTCCACCAAGCTCGGCGGCACGTCGATCGAGGTCGGCGGCGGCGTCGTCGCCCGCGTCAATGCCAATATCGGGTTCTTCGCCCAGGCCAGCTATGCGACAGGCATCGGGGGCGGGGACGAGAACACGGTTCAGGGCGAGATCGGATTGCGCGTGACCTGGTGAAGCCGACATGCCGGAGGAGACAGGAACGATCCCGCAGGCTCCCGAACTCCTCTGCTATCCGGAATACGAGGGGGCGCCGGAGATCATTCCGGGCCGCGCGGCGCGCGAGTGGATGGACGCGACGCATCAGCGCTTCGCCTATCGCTGCACGCCGCTCGCGATCGCGAACGCGACGGGCTGGGAGATCACGCTTCCCTTCACCTTCTCGGCCACCTGGAACGGCGGCCCGCTCGTATCCGACGTCTGGTCCTTCCTCGAGGGGTGGGACCGCCGCTACAAGCAGGTCGTTTCATCGGTCTTCGGCCACGGGGTGCTGACCTTCCACCCGGGGTGGCTCTTCCGCACCTCGCCCGGATGGGCCCTCGTCGCCCGCGGGCCGCCGAACAGTCCCAAGGACGGCATCGCGCCGCTCGAGGGCCTGGTCGAGACCGATTGGCTCCCCTTCACCTTCACGATGAACTGGCGCTTCACCCGGCCCGGTACGGTGCGGTTCGAGAAGGGTGAGTGCTTCTGCTTCCTCTCGCCCGTCCCGCACGGAACGTTCGACGCGATCCGCCCGCGCATCAGGAGCCTCGACGAGGATCCGGACCTGAAAGCTGCCTACGAGGAGTGGCGCCGCAGCCGCTCGAACTTCCAGGCGCGCGTTGCCGAGGGAGAGCCTGAGGCGGTGAGCGCAGGCTGGCAGCGGGACTACGTCCGCGGCCGCGACCCGACTGGCGCGGGACGCCCCAACTACCATCGCAGCAAGCGAGCGCTGGCAAAGCCCGTTCGCTGATCATCCGTCGCTCGCCGGCTCCCATGACCCGTGCACGAGTTCCCGGGGCGGATGTCGGCCGCGGGCCGTGCCAGATCCCCGGAGGAGATCGGGACGAGCAGCGTTCTCCTCTGGGCCTCGACGGAACGTTCCCCGCCGGTAGCGACTTCCCCACGTTGGCGGCGAGGCGGCTGCCTCCTAGCTCGGCGATCTCGGCCGGGGAGCTTGACGATGGCTGGAACGGCATTGGTGGTGGGTGCGAGCGGCATCGTCGGGAGCGCGACAGCGGCGTTGCTCGTCGAGCAAGGCTGGACGGTGCATGGTCTCGCGCGCCGCCCGGTCGAGCAGCCAAGCGTTGTGCCCGTCGCGGCCGATCTCCAGGATCCGGCCGGAACGGCTTCCGCGCTCGAGGCCGTGAAGCCGGACGTGGTGTTCATCACGACTTGGCTGCGCCAGGACAGCGAGGCAGAGAACATCCGGGTCAACGCGGCGATGGTGCGCAACCTGCTCGACGCCTTGCGTGCAGGAGGATCACCGCGCCATGTCGCCCTGGTCACCGGCCTCAAGCACTATCTCGGGCCGTTCGAAAGCTACGGGAAGGGCGCGCTTCCGCAGACGCCGTTCAGGGAGGAGCAGGGCAGGCTCGAGGTCGAGAATTTCTACTACGCGCAGGAGGACGAGGTCTTCGCCGCGGCGGCACGGGACGGTTTCACCTGGAGCGTCCATCGCCCGCATACCATGATCGGCAAGGCGGTCGGCAACGCCATGAACATGGGCACCACGCTCGCCGTCTACGCCACCCTTTGTCGCGAAACAGGACGGCCCTTCACGTTCCCCGGATCCGCGGCGCAGTGGAACGGGCTGACCGACATGACCGATGCCCGCCTCCTCGCGCGGCATTTGCTCTGGGCGGCGACCACGCCCGCGGCCGCGAACGAGGCCTTCAACGTCGTCAATGGCGACGTTTTCCGCTGGAGTTGGATGTGGAGCCGCATTGCCGACTGGTTCGGCTTGGAGCCGGCAGCGTTCGACGGCACCGTGCGGCCGTTGGAGCAGCAGATGGCAGGCGATGCGCCTGTCTGGCGGCGCATCGCAGAGCGGGAGGGCTTGGCCGAGCCCGATCTCGACCGCCTCGCTTCCCCCTGGCACACGGACGCCGATCTCGGGCGGCCGATCGAGGTCGTGACCGACATGTCGAAAAGCCGGCGTCTCGGATTTACCGCTTACCAGCCCACCGATGATGCCTTCTTCGACCTGTTTACGCGCCTCCGCGCGGACCGGCTCATCCCCTGATCCGACCGCGAATATGCGCCGGTCAGGACAGACGGCCGCGCCGGACAAGTAGCGCGCTATCTCGCTTCCAACTGATACGGACCTGGCGATCGAGGCTTTGCGCGATTGGGCCGAGGCCGATGGCAGGGAACGTTGGCCGCCTGCTCTGGCTGCGATCAGGCTTTGAAAAGGGAGGGCAGGGCTCTCGCGAGTGCAGCCGGATCGAACGGCTTCTCCCAGCGGGGGATATGGGCGAATTCGGGCGGGATGGCGGCCTGGTCGTAACCGGTGGTGAAGACGAACGGGACCGACCTCGCCTGCAAGGCGGACGCGACCTCGAAGCTCATCTTGCCATGGAGATTGATGTCGAGGATCGCTCCGTCCAGGGGCGACGCGGCTTCGATGAAGCCGAGGGCACCCTCCCTCGTGTCGACGGGGCCCGCGATTTCGGCCCCGGCGCTCTTGAGCGCGCGCATCATGTCGTCGGCGAGAAAGTACTCATCCTCGACGAGAAGGATGCGGTAGCCGGACAGACCCAGATCCGGTGCGCCCTCGTGGCCTGATACAGACATGCCCTCCTCGATACGGATCGTCCCTGCCCGGAACATTAGCCGAGTTGCCGGGCTTGTCGACATCAGCAGCCGAGGCCTGCCCATGAGCAACCGCGACATCATAGCGATCGGCGGCTCCGCCGGCGCGACCGCTCCCCTCAAGGAGATCCTGGGCAGGCTGCCCCGCGACCTGCCGGCAGCCGTGTTCGTGGTCCTGCACGTTCCCGCACGCGGGATCGGGATCCTGTCCACGGTCGCGAGTGCGGCCGGCCCGCTTCCTGTCGTCGAGGCCGAGAACGGCATGAAGGTCGAGAACGGCCGCGTCTACCTCGCCCGACCGGACCATCACCTGATGCTTCACGACGGGCATATCGCCCTGGGGCGAGGACCGCGCGAGAACATGGCACGCCCTGCCATCGATCCGCTCTTCCGTTCGGCCGCCATGTATTACGGGCCACGGGTCATCGGCGTGATCCTGAGCGGGCTCCTCTCCGACGGCGCCGCCGGGCTGAATGCGATCAAGCGCTGCGGCGGCCTCGCCCTCGTCCAGGATCCGGCCGACGCGATTTCGGACGAGATGCCGAGGCGCGCCCTGGAGACGACCACGGTCGATCTCTGCGTGCCAGGAGCGAGGCTTGGCGACGTCCTGTCGGATCTCGCGCGGGAGGGGGCAGGTTCGCCGCTCCCCATTCCGCCGGAATTGCGCCTGGAGGTGGCGATCGCGGCCGGCGACCGCATCGACAGCGAGCGGCTCCGATCCATCGCCGATCCCGCCGCGCTGACATGCCCGAGCTGCGGCGGCGTGCTCTCGATGATGAAGGGCGCGAAGCCGCTCCGGTTTCGCTGCCAGGTCGGCCATTCCTTCACGTCGGACATCCTGGCGAAGGAGCAGGAAGGACGGGTCGACGAGGCGCTCCGCGTTGCTCTGCGGATCATCGAGGAGCGCGCCGAACTCGTAAACCGCATGGCCGAGGACGGGCGCATGAGCGGCCGGCGTGCGGTCGCCGAAATGTATGATGCGCGTGCCGAGGAATACCGCCAATATGCCGACACGATCCGGCAGGTCGTGCTCGAGACGCTCGATGTACCGTCGTGCGATTCAGGCGACGACCCGTAGCGGCAGGGCCGCCGAGCCGGAGGGCTGGAGGGCTGCAGGATGAGCCTGGAGCTCGAAAGGGAGCGTGCCGCTCTCGTCCGTGCCGATCTGGATATCGCCGCCGGTCAGGGCCGGGTCGAGCGCCAGCGGGAGCTCGTGCTGTCGGGGCGGCTGAACAGCCTCGACACCGCGCAGGCGAGGCGGCTTCTCACCACCATGGAGACCGCTCTCGCGGAATGGGAGCGCCATCGCATCCTGATCGTGGACCGGATCGCCTATCTCAGCCGTCTTCCCCCGGCCGGCACTTGAGGGACGGCAGACGCCGTGCGAGGTCCGCGTGAAACCCTGCTCTCTACCGTTCTGAAGCGTTCAGATCATGAAGTCCGACACAGACCAGCCCTCCGCCCCGGAGGCAGCGCCTGCCTCGGGCGCAGCCCCTGGTCCGCTCATTATGGGCATCGGCGCGTCCGGAGCCTCGGGACGGAAACTGGAGCGCCTGCTCTCGACCCTCCGGCCGGATCCGGCGCTCGCGATCGTTATCGTGCTCCGCCAGCGCGAGGCCCTTAGCGCGAACTGGCTGGAGGAGCTCGCGGCGCGCCACCCCGGGCTCGAGATCCAGGAGGCGGCGGACGGGACTCGGATCGAAGGCGGCAAGACCTATCTCTGCGCACCGGACACCATCACATCCGTCCAGGAGGATCTCCTGAGGGTCGAGCCTGCGGAGCAGGAGCCCAGCGAGCGAGGCACGATCGACAGCTTCTTCGTATCGCTCGCCGACTCGGTCGCTCGAAAGTCGATCGGCGTCGTTCTGGCGGGCACGAATGGAGACGGAACCCTGGGCGTTGCGGCGCTGAAGGACCAGGGGGGCCTGGCCATCGCGGAGGCGCCTCCGAGCGGGATCGAGCACCTCGCCGAAAGTCACTCGCCGATGGCGATCGCCGATTTCATCCTCCCGCTGGACGAGATCGGCACCCAGGTGGCGGCCCATGTCCGCAATCTCCAGCGGATAGAGGAGCGACAGGGGTTCGATGCGACGCTGGCGGCGGCCGCCGGCTCCCTCACGCAAATCGCCGAGATCCTGCGCAAGAAGACCGGGAACGATTTCCACGGCTACAAGCAGAACACCTTCCTGCGCCGCGTCCAGCGTCGGATGCAGGTCGTGCAGATCAACGAAGTGCCGGATTACGTCGAGTTCCTCCGGACCGACCAGGAAGAGGCCACTAAGCTCTTCAACGACCTCCTGATCGGGGTGACCCAGTTCTTCCGCGACAAGCGGGAGTTCGAGGTGCTCGAGACCGAGATCATCCCCAAGCTGTTCGAGGGCAAGGATGCCGGCCAGCAGGTCAGGGTCTGGGTGCTCGGCTGCGCCACCGGCGAGGAGGCCTACTCGATCGGCATCCTGCTGCGCGAGTACATGGCGACGCTCGAATCCGCGCCCCAGGTGCAGATCTTTGCGACCGACCTCGACGGACGTGCGCTGGCCTCGGCGCGGGTCGGGCGCTACCGATCCGCCATCGAGGCCGACGTCCGGCCGGATCGGCTTGCCCGCTGGTTCGTGCGCGAGGGCGACACCTATTGCATCGTGCGGGAATTGCGGGAGATGTGCATCTTCTCCCAGCACAACGTCCTGAAGGACGCGCCCTTCTCCCGCCTCGACCTCGTCTCGTGTCGGAACCTCCTGATCTATCTCAATGCCGACCTGCAGAACCGGGTCATTCCTCTGTTCCACTTCGCGCTGCGGCCAGACCGGTTCCTGTTCCTGGGCAATTCGGAGAACGTGACCCGCCACCCGAAGCTGTTCGCCCCGGTCGACCGGCGGGCGCGCATCTTCAAGCGACTCGAATCGGGCGCGCGCGTCCCCCCGGAATTCCCGATCACGAGCACGCCGCGCGCAATGGCGGAGGTGCCGGGCTTGCGTATGCGCGCGCCGGATGTCGGGCTCGAGCGCCGGGCGCAGCGCGTAGCGGAACGCTATGCGCCGGCCTACGTGATCACGGACGAGCATTTCCAAGTCCTGCACTTCTCCGGCCGCACCGGCCGCTATCTCGAACCCTCGGCGGGCGTCGCGACGCTCGACCTGCTCAATCTCGTGCATCGGGACCTGCGCCTGGAAATGCGCTCCGCCCTCAACCGTGCCGTCGAGCAGAACGAGCCCGTACATGCCGACCGGGCTCAGATCGGCCAGAATGGCGATCGCCTGCTCGTCGACATCACCGTCGAGCCCCTGCAGGAGCGACCGGGCGGGCCGCGCCACCTGATCGTGATCTTCAAGGACGGCCCGGTCCGTTCGGAGCAGCCGGGGGAGGAAGCCGACCCGCTGCTCGTCCGCTCCGAGCATGTCGAGCGGCTCGAGACCGAGCTTCGGGCGACGCATGATCGCCTGCAATCGACCGTCGAGGAACTCGAGAGCACGAACGAGGAGCTGAAATCCTCCAACGAGGAATACCAGTCCCTCAACGAGGAGCTGCAATCCGCCAACGAGGAATTGGAGACCTCGCGCGAGGAGCTGCAATCGGTCAACGAGGAACTCACCACGGTCAACGGCGAGCTGCACCACCGCGTGCAGGAGCTGACGCGGGCGACGAGCGACCTGAAGAACTTCCTGGAAGCCACCCAGATCGCGACGATCTTCCTCGACAACGACCTCAAGGTGATGAATTTCACGCCGGCCGTGACGCAGGTCTTCCATCTGGTCGAGACCGACATCGGGCGGCCCATCGCCCATATCAAGGCGAAGATCCCGATTGAGGATCTGTTCGAGGACGTGCGGCGCGTGGTCCGCACGCTTGCGAGCGTGGAGCGTGAGCTGACCGCCCCGGATACCGGTACGCGCTACATCGTCCGCATCCTGCCTTACCGCTCCGTCGAGAACTACATCGCCGGAGCCGTGATCACCTTCGTCGACGTCACGGCGGTGACGCGGGCGGAAGCGCGCACACGGATGCTGCTGGCTGAACTCCAGCACCGGGTCCGCAACACGCTCGGCGTGGTGCGCTCGATCGTGCGCCGGACGGCCGTGACGACCTCGAGCGTTGACGAGTTCGCGATGCACCTCGACGGGCGGCTCAACGCCTTCGGGCGCACCCAGGCGCTGGTGACCCGCGACCCCGAAGCCGGTGTCGATCTCGGATACATGATCGCCGACGAGTTGCTCGCCTATCGCGCGAAGGAGGCCGAGCAGGTTCGCATCTCCGGGCCGGCGGTGCGGTTGCAGCCGAAAGCCGCGGAGACGCTGGGCCTGGCGATCCACGAGCTCGCGACGAACGCGCTGAAGTATGGCGCGCTCTCGACCCCGAGCGGCAGGATCGAGGTGAGCTGGTCGATCGAGCAGGAGGAGGCGGCCAACCTCGCCTTCGACTGGCAGGAGGTGGACGGCCCTCCGATCGATGGACCTCCGCAACGCCAGGGATTCGGGACCGAGCTCCTGGAGCGAACGCTGGCATTCGAGCTGAAGGCCAAGACGGTGCTGGCCTACGAGCCCTCCGGGCTGCATTGTTCGATCACGATCCCGCTGAGCGAGCGGACGGTGATGCCGTCATGGAAAGCCGCGCTCTGAACGAGGTCGCCGCTCCGGGCGGCTCGGCGGCGGCACTGCTCCGCCGGCTCAACGCGCTCTCCCCGATCGCGGAGGCCGAGGGAGAGATGCTCCGCGGCCTTGCGGAAGCCCACATCCGCCACGCCGCGCCTCGGGAGGACGTGGTCAGCGAGGGCGAGAAGCCGGACGGCGTGCGCATGATCCTGTCCGGCTGGGCCTGCCGCTACAGGCTGCTGGTGGACGGGCGGCGCCAGATCCTGGGTTTCATGCTTCCCGGGGACGTTTGCGACCACAACGCGACCTTTGCGACGCGCATGGATCATTCGATCATGGCGCTGACGGCCGTGACATACGCAAGGCTCCCGACCCGTGCCTATGAGGACCTGATCGCCTCATGCCCGTCGGTCGCCCGTGCGTTGGCGTGCGAGACCCTGTCCAACGCATCGATCCAGCAGGAATGGATCGTCAATCTCGGCCAGCGCGTCGCGTTCGAGCGGTTGGCGCATCTCTTCTGCGAAATCTTCGTCCGGCTCTCCGTCGTCGGGATGACGACGGGCGCGACCTGCCCCTTCCCCGTCACCCAGATGGACCTCGGTGACGCCACCGGCCTGTCGAGCGTCCACGTCAACCGCACATTGCGGGACCTTCGAAAGGTCAACCTCGTGGAGCTCACGGGAAAGTCGCTCACCATCCCCAACCTGGAAGAGCTTCAGGCGGTGGCGCTGTTCAACCCGGCCTACCTGCACCTGGCGAGGCCGATCCATCGCCGGGTCTGAGATGATTGGGCTGGTCGTCGTGGTGGCGCGATCCGAGGGGCTGCTGGCGGAAGGGGTGGGACCTTCAGGATCGTTCTGACAACAGTAGTGAGATCAACGACTTACGATGAATCTCCGGTGTGATCTGTAGCAGGACGCTGTAGCGGCTTTAGTCTCGCTGGCACGCCCATCCTCCAGACAGACATTGGTCGTTTCCAACGATGACCTGCAGCATGGTCCGGGCTGAAAGCTAAGAAAAATCTCTCACGCTACCCTTCTAGGAACAGCGCAGCGGCGTCCCCCCCTTGCCGGTCCGTCTCGCCCCACAGCCTGGAGCCGTGCCAACATCTGAAAGACAGGGGCTGCTGCTGCTCCGAGTGGGCCGAGTGCTAGGCTCAAAAGCTCTCGCCTAGCTTTCCAGGAGCACTGATGCGACCGACGGCGGTGGTACTGATCGCGCTAGTTGCCTTCCTCTCGTACCGGCTCGCAGCCGTTGAGAACCAGCGCTATGCCCTCAGCGTCGGTATGTGCCCTGGCAGGTTAGGCTTGAACCTTCCTGACCTGGAATGCCTCAGCCAAGTCCAGTCGCGCACTCATTGGCTCTGGCACCTCTACCACGGCCTAAAGGGCTGAGCCGTGTGCACCAGTGGTTGACCTCGGTCGAGCTGGCCATACGACGATAGCCGAAACGCTCTGGGTCGGAGATCAATTCCCGGCATATTGCGGCACGGCATCGAAGAGGTGCCGAGCCATGGCTTTAGCGTTCCGGTCCGTCAGCTGACTCGTTGAGCGATTGGCCATGGAGGTAGATTCCACCTGATCGCGCGCCAAACCAAACCCAACATCAAAGTCCGTGTGCATCTCGTTGCCCATCTGCAACTTGTTGTGCATCAACTCATGAAAAATGAGCTTCACCTCGGCCTCGTACGTCTCACACATATCGTCATAAACTTCTGAAACCCAACCTCGCCTGCTTTGGAATGTAGTGCCGCCCGGGCCAAGACCAGGCGAACCTAGCCTCCTAGCGACGCTCGCCGCAGCAGATGTGAGTACGAAGCACCTCAGATCGTGAGGTCGAAGGTCGTTCTCGTGAAACGTAGGCTGAACGACAGGAAATTGAGCGTCCGGGAACATATCCATATACGCACCCGTCACAGCTCTGAACAATTTTATTAGACCGACTATTATAATTTTCTTTCCGTCATCGCCAATTCCCGCTCTGTTGACGAGCCTGACGTCCAGAAAATTGATGCCTGCCGGTCTCGCCATGGTTAAGCCTCCCCGTTAGATTTCAGGATGAGCTGTGGCCTTGCGAAAGGATGTGCGTGACAGCACCGGCGGTTGGGTCGGTTTAGAGGCTCAACGCTGTGAGAGGCATAGCTGGAAGTCAAGCCAAGCGGTGGCCGTTTCCAGTATGTCACGCTCCGCCCGCAGCCGGACGATCTCCTTTCGAAGCCGGTCGATCTCAGCCTGCTCCGGCTTTATCTGGCCAGGCCCGGGAAATGCCTGGCCGGGATCGGACGAGAACTCCTTCACCCATTTGCGCAGGACATTCTCGTGGACATCCAGATCGCGGGCAGTCTGAGCAACCGAGACACCTCGGTTGTTGATCAGCCGAGCCGCCTTGATCTTGAACTCACGTCCGAAATTGCGACGTTGCATCCTGCACCTCCGGTTTCATCATCACAAACCGGGTGTCCGTCCATGAAACCGGCAGCAGGCCACTCGCGGATACGACAGGTGGTTGGCGTTCCGGGCGAAGATCGGTACACATCACGGTCCGCGGCGCTTGGCAGGGGTTTTCGGAGCGCGTGCGAAGCGAACGGTCGTGGCCTGCACTCATCCACAGGCTCAGCTCGAGTTTTCTGCGCAGATGGACTAGGGTCCTGGGATCGAGACTCGTGCGGGTGAGATGGCCACGTCCTACAACGTAACAGGTTTGTTCGCTGGTATTGGGGGGCTGGAGTTGGGCCTCGAGCGAGCGGGACATAGCACGACCTTGTTCTGCGAGGCCGACCCAGAGGCGGCGTCCGTCCTGGCGCGGCGATTTCCCTCTGTGCCCCGCAACTACGACGTGAGAGAAACTCGAGCTCTCGTGGAACAGATCGCGAAGAGCTCCGACCTGCTGACTGCGGGGTTCCCGTGCACGGATCTCAGCCAAGCGGGCTCTACTGCCGGTTTCGAAGGGAAGCAGTCGAGCCTAGTGCGAAAGGTCTTCGACCTTCTGGACGCTCGCTGCTTCCCCAATGTCCTGTTCGAGAACGTCCCGAACTGGCGGTTCCTGCACCGGGGCCGGTACTTCACGGAGGTGATAGAAGCCTTGGAGGCCCGCGGGTACAGGTGGGCCTATCGGGTGATTGACGCGAGAGCGTTTGGGCTGCCGCAGCGCCGCCTTCGAATCTTCCTGTTCGCGAGCCTCGAGCGCGACCCACGTGCCGTGTTGATGGACGGCGACGTCCTTGAACCTTCCACGAAAATCCCGCTGCGCGAAGCGGCCCACGGCTTCTATTGGACTGAAGGAACTCGCGGGCTGGGATGGGGTGAAGATTGCGTACCGACGCTGAAGGGCGGCTCCGCAATCGGCATACCGGCCGCACCTGCTGTTCTTCTGCCGGACGGGCTCATTATCACCCCGAGTCTCCGTGACGGCGAGCGCCTGCAGGGCTTCAACGCCGGTTGGACCGATCTGGATGTGACTGCACCAGAGTTCGGAGAGCGCCGGTTCAACCAGAGACGCAGGTGGCTTCTGATCGGAAACGCCGTGAACGTACGGGTATCAACTTGGATCGGGAACAATCTTCGAGCATTGGACGGAGCCGCCGCGGAGAAGCATCCTGAGGAGCCGATAAAAACCGGCGACCGCTGGCCTGCCGCGGCGTGGGGAGACGGTCGTAGTCGGTGGCGGGTTGCGGCCGGCACCTGGCCGGTGGCGAACGCCTCCGAGCCGCTCGCCGAGTTCCTGCACGACGATGGTCAGCCTCTCTCGGTTCGAGCGACAAAGGGGTTCTATTCGAGACTGAGTAAGAGCCAGTTACGTGTCTCTCCGGAATTTAAGTCGGCTGTGGCAGCACACCTGACGCGGATGGAAAGTGGCTGTGCGGTCACGCGTATGGCCGCTGAGTGACGACGCGGCTCAAATTCGCCACTGATGCGACCACATCCGCTCGGATGAGGAAGATCAGACAGCGCGACACCAAGGCCGAGCTCACGGTGAGACGTTGGCTCTGGAGCGCCGGCCTTAAGTACAGGGTGAACAATCGCGACCTTCCAGGGTCGCCGGACGTCGCTAACCGGTCAGGACGGTGGGCGGTCTTCGTTCACGGTTGCTTTTGGCATGGTCACGAGGGCTGCCGTCGAGCGCGGCTTCCCTCGCGCAATCAGGATGCCTGGAACGAGAAGATCCTTTCCAACCGCGCGCGCGATGAACGGAAGGCCCGCGAGCTAGCGTCGCTCGGCTATGAAGTTATCACCGTGTGGGAATGCGAGCTTGACCAGTTGGCTTGGCATCGTGAGCTAGCACGCCTCAAGGCGCTCCCTCGTCGTCGTCCTCGTCGTCCAAACCGTCCGCCAAGCTAAGAGGAGCACCCGGGTCAAACTCCACCGAGCCGTCCTCCCACTCGAACGGCGGATTGTTGCGTTCGTCGTACTCGCGGACGATTTCTCGGATAACTTTGTCGAAGCTTATTGGGGCCGCCGGAAGGCCTCGCCACGGTGGCGGCGATAGAACATCGACGAAGAGCGTCGACCCAAAATCCGAAGAACCTGTCCCATACAAGCCCACGAACACCCGCTCAAAAAGCATGTGGGAGTCCGAGGCGCTCTTCCGCCCAGCGCGATTGCGGAACAACCTCACCGCAGCCCCGAAGCTCGAAGGATCATCCGTGGAGCCGTCCGCGCAGGCCTCCATGGGCAGAAGGATCACTGCCACCATTGTCGAGTACGGCTGGCGTTCGTGGTAATCGGCAGCCTCCGCGCGCAATTCGGCGTCCACTCGGGTGTAGTTCTTGGTGTATCGTTTCGATTTTTGATCCACTGAGTTGATGGTCTTGATACTCACACCCAGGCCCAGGCCGAGCTCAGGCGTGGAGTAGTTAACATCAAGCTTCTTGTAGCCCTTGGACGTTCTGGCGCGAGACTCGTGTCCCTTTCCTTGAGCATCGGGAAGAATACCCGGAAACCAACCGGCCAGTGCGGCAGCGAACTTAGAGGCTACGTGCCTTGAAAGGTTCTCTCCGAAGTTCTTTTTTCCCCCTTGGGCAGTGAAAGTGCTGAAGCTGAAGGTCGCAGAGGAAAGGCCGTGAGTGAGGATGGCCTGAAGGGTCGTCCCGTGAGCTTTCTTGAATTTCTTCCGAGCGTCCGCTGTCATCTGCGCCCAGGCAAACGACGCTCGCATCTCGTTTTCTAGCGAGCCGTCGAACGGCGGTGGCTCATGCAACTTCGACTTGGCTCGACTCATCTGCTGCTCCTTGTGCCTTCAACAGGCATCCGAGGAGGAGGGAGTCCAGTAGGATTAGACCTTTTGGCTAGGCACCCACGCTCTCAGCCGGTGCGACGCCTGCGGCAGCCAGCGCCCGCTGCGAAAGCAGGCTGGAAAATTTCGACAAGCTGCCGCCCGGCTTAAGTAGCGCCTGCGCGCTTCCGGTGCAGTTCAGGCAACTAACGTTCCGTTCCGGGGGCAGACGGCTTAGCTGTCCTATTAGTGGAACGGTGGGGTGCTTAGGCTGGCTTCACGGTGACCGGGAGGTGAATCCCTGTGCTAGCCTCGGCTGCCTCTTCCATGATCCTTCGTACCTCCTCGGCCCTGGAGGTGGGGACGAACAGACCATCGTGAAGACCGAGGGCAGGTACGTCTCTCGATCTCAGATCGTCCAGCACGTCGATCAAGATCCGACTCTCGTCGAACATGAGGCCGAGCCCGAGGCGCTTCCCGAAGAGCTTACGGAGGGCAGGGTGCTTGGCGAGGATCAACCGCCTCATCTGAGGCACCCTGAGGCCGTGAGGCTTGCCCACCTTCGCCTCCTTGGGCCACGTCGAGCGCGTGTAGTTGTCGAAGAGGAGGGCGTTGACGAGGAGCTTCACCGCGTCCCGATGATCCTCCAGGCCAGGGATGGCATAGAGGTCCCCAGCGGGAGGCGTCACGCCGGCCCGCGCGTAGGCGAGGCGAGGGAACATGGACGCGAAGTCCAGCACTGCCACTGCCTCCCCGTTGAGCCGGATCTGAGATCGTCGGCCCCGCTCAAGGTTCTGCCAGAAGCCGCCATAGAGACGACCCCCAAGGTCAAAGCGCGGGGTTTCCGCAGCGTTGAGCTGGAGAAAGTGACGCCGCATCACCCGGTTATTGGGGTCGACCGGGTCGCCACCATCCTCCAGGAAGGCGATGTCCGCTCCCTCAATGTGGGAGTTGATGCGCCTCACCGTGGCTCGCATCTCGTCCGTCTCCGGGGTGTCCTCATAGGGGAGCGACTCCCGAAGGCCTCCCTCGGGACGATGCGGGTCCGGCTCCTTGCACGTCAGGCGGATCACCTCCTCCCCGGGACGCCGCCCAAAGTCGGTGAGGGTGACCCCATGGCGAGTGACGGCCGCCGCGAAGGCGTTCGTCGGTGCGATAGAGGAAGCCTCACGCCGGATGGTCGACGTGTGATGGTCGGCGAGCCCCAGCTCAGCGAAGCGCCAGCAGTGGTCTCGGAGGGCCGCCCCGACCACCGGGCCGTTGTATCGAGCGACCCGACGCACGGCGTTACCGGTCAGCACCGATAGCCGGCCGGTCTCAGGCGGGCTGATCACGGTATAGGCGAGGTTGGCCGTGATGGTCTCGATGAGCGTGCGGTGGGTCACCTCGTGCTCCGGCTTGCGCCTGCGGACCCTGACGCCTGGGCGCGCGTCAAACGCATCGAATGCTGTCCCAACCTCGTGCGTCAGCCCCAGTAGCGCCGGGCCTTTGGCGCCCAGCCATCTGTCCATCCACCGATGGCGAACAGGTTCTCTCATTTCAGGGTCTCCAATGCTGCGGCCATGGCGGCCATTCGTTGTTGCTTCTCCTCCCGCTGGCGGCGCTCCAGGCGCGCGATCAGGATGCCGGTCCCGACCAGGACGGCGATGACCCACCCGGAGAAGGTGCGGGCCACGCGCGGCGGTAGCTCGCGATAGACGCGCTTCACCCGCCCGCTGACGTGGTCGTAAGAGGTCCCGGCGTTAGTGGCGGTCAGCCTCCGGACGCGCCGTGCGAGCTGGAAGGCGAAGGCCTCATCAGAGAGGAACCGACGCTCGTTCGCGTCCTGGAGGAGGTACATCGCCAGCGCCGTGACGATGATCTGCCGGGGCTCGACATCGTGCCCGAGACGGACCACCTCACGGGCCGCAGAGACCACGTAGCGGACGCTCGGTGCGCCCCGCTGGTAGGTGGCCAGGGTCTGCTCGGCCTGAGCCTCCAGGGCCTTCCAGTTGGCCTCCAGGCCGGGCCAAACGGGGTTGTCGCGGTTGCGCTCGATACGGGCATTGATCAGGGCCTCGTAAGGCTTCAATTCGGTCTTGGTGACAGCGCGCTGCCGAGGGTGGCCGTGCCGCCTCGCGTGAGCCGCGTGGTTTGAGCAATGCCGCCCCCAGCGCGTCGCGTGCCCGGTGCATGCCGTGACCGCGCAGGGTCGTTCCATGGTGATGTTCCTGATTGGAGGAGATGGGGGGCGGGTGGCTTCGAGGGACGGGGCCGGGTTTGCCGTCGACCCGAGCCAGCCCGCCGCTATGGCGTCACTCGCTGGAAGCGGCCGTCAGTAGGTCGGCCAGCGAAAGCAGCTTCTCCGCCTGGGCCCGGATATCGCCCGGTAGCTCTGCAGCGTGCTCGGCCGAGATCCGTCCCGCCTCGCCCGTAGAGAAGGCATCGAGCTTTGCCCGATAGGTGTCGGTGTCAAAGCCATCCGGGAAGACCCCTGGGAACTTAGGCATAGCCTCCAGTCGTTCGAAGATGACCTCGTGCATCTCCTCCGCGATGATTTGCACGCCACGCGCAAAGAGGAACTCGGCCGTGGCAGGAGAGGAGACGGCGAGTCCCGTAACCTCACTGGCGGTGGCGAACACGTAGTTCTCGAAGTCCTCGAACCAGACGATAAATTTCTGGAATTCGTCTTCTTCGGACACCGTCATCGCCATGAGCGGGACGAGCCGCGTGGGATTGTGCCAAGTTCTGGTGCTGATCATGTGGATGAGCCTTGTCGGAAGCGAGCCAGAGCTCGTTCCATGGGAGTGGGATTGCTGAGGTGTGTGGAGGGTGCGGGCCGCCCAAAAAATTGCAGGCCTCCCGACAGAAGCAGGCCGCCGATTCAAAAAGGCGCACGGTTTCCTAGGGTGGGCTGTAATTAGATTTTGTTATGGGCTTCGCTAAATCCATCGATTTCTCTAATGAGTTGTGACCTCGAACAGGCCCTCGGCTGGTCGGAACTCGACGATCAGTGCCTTCGCCGCTCTCTCCAGCGCGAGGAGGCCACGAGCGGCCACGTCAAGCAGAAACAGATGCCCGTAGCCGGAGGCGCGATGGTTGGTGCGGGGTAGTGCCGGCGACTCGGCGGCTACAGCGCTGCGGCGTGCTTGGAGGCCGCTCAGCTACCGCAGCCATCGGCTGGCCTCCTGACGGGAACCCGAACGGACGTCGCTCGGGGCCTCGGCCGGGTGGGGAGGCCTGTGGGAGATGATCGGCCGCATGGTGGTCACTCCGGACGCGGGGCAGGGTGCCAGAATGAGCGTGCGTGACGAGACCTTAGGGCTGTTGGTCGTGGCGGCGGTCGTGTCGGCTGTGGTGTGGCACGTAGCGAAGTCAGGGCCGCTGCCCCTGGTCGCCCCCGCCACGCTCGTTCAGATTGACGGAGCCGAGACAGGCGGCCGGTGAGCGCGCAGTGATCGACCTCCGATACCTCATCCAGTCCGCATGGGGGACGAAGTACCTACCTGGTTGGCTGCGGGGTGTGGTCGCTGTGGTCTGCCTCTTGGCCGCGATGGCGCTATTCGGGTTCCTGGCCACGATAACGCCCGGAGAGGTCGGCCCCATTAGGTGGTGAATGGGCTCCCTGTGTGGGCCTCTTACGCCACCATGCTGTCCAGTCGCTCGATGAGCCGGGCCACGCTCGTGGGGTGCCATTGACCGCCGCGAGGCGTCTTCAGGCCGGCCCCGTTCAACGCCGCCGCGATGTCCCTGAGAGTCGCGTTCGCGTCCCGGAGCGGCAGGACGATGCCCGACAGTTTCTCGGCCCTCGCGTCCGCGTTCGCCCGCACGGCCTCGTTCCGCCTCATGGTCGCGTCCCGGAGCCCCCCAAGTTGGACCCCACGGGCCTTCGCTTCCCGAAGGGCTGCCTTGGTACGAAGGGAGATGAACTCCCGCTCCTGTTCGGCGAGAGCCGCGTAGATGTGGAGCTGGAACTTGTCGGCGTGCGGCATGGTCGCCACCCGGAAGTTCAGCCGCTTGTCGTCCATCAGGGCCGCGATGGTGGAGACCTTGCGCGACAGGCGGTCGAGCTTCGCCACCAGGAGGGTGGCCTTGGTCCGCTTGGCCAGTTCGATGGCCTTCCGCAGCTCCGGGCGGTCGCCGTTGCTCCCACTCTCGACCTCCACGAACTGGCCAATGACCTCCCAGGGCTCATCGGCATACGTGTCGAGGTAAAGCCCGATGTCGCGGGCCTGCGCCTCCAGGCCGAGCCCTGAGCGGCCCTGCTCCTCGGTGGAGACGCGCTGGTAGGTGACGAAGCGGTTCACGGCCGGACCCTCGACGGCGTTGCTGGGGGGGGGGCCTACGAGGCTCTGTTGCAAACGTCAACGACCGTTGTGACTGTAATTAGTGGTGGCGCGTCAAATTCATCGGACGGGGTTTCTCGTCCGTGAGGGGCTGACCTGTGAGACGATCAATCAGGACCGCGGCCGTGGGCGACGGGCTTGGAGGCGAGATGGTCAGCCGCTCCCGTGACGGAACCGAGGCTCCCGAACATCGGGGCGGACCAAGACCTTCCGACGTTCGCTCCGTCACCTTGGGGTTGACAGTTAGGCCCGCCGAAGCTGCAGCTCCAAAGCAGGAGGCCACTACCTCCCTGGGCTCCCGAGCCCCTCCGGACGACTTCAGAGACCCCTCGGGATTCAGGGTTGGGTTCAAGAGTGGCTGCGGGCGGACCCTTGCGCCGACACTAGGAACTTCACGTAGCGGAAGGGACGCGGCTCAGATGGTGCGGCATCGCCCTGCGAGCGGCCAGCACATCGGGCAGCGCAATCACCTGCGCCCGGGGGGGGGTACGGGGG
>JAFAEL010000089.1 GCA_023423995.1 Pseudomonadota bacterium
TCAGGACGGCGTCGCTGTCCGGATCGGTGTCGTTCGCGAGGACGTTGCCCGTCGCGGTCGCATCCTCCGCGACATCGCCGGTGTCCGCGACGGCGACCGGCGCATCGTTCACGGGGTCGACGGTCAGCGAAATCGTGTAGGTGGCGGAGCCGCCGTTCCCGTCGGAGATCGTGTAGCTGAAGCTGTCCGGGCCGTTGTAGTCGGCGCTCGGCGTATAGGTGAAGGTGCCGGATGCCGAGACCGCGACGCTGCCATGCTCCGGCGCGCCCGCGAGCGCATAGGTGACCGCATCGCCGTCCGGGTCGGAGGCTGCGGGCAGGCTGCCTGTGACGGCTGTGTCCTCTTCCGTCGTGAAGGACCTGCTTCCTGCCGTCGGCGGGTTGTTCACGCCGGTTACCGAGAAGGTCAGCGTCGCAGTGCTGGACGCCCCGTGCGCGTCGACGACCTCGTAGAGGAAGCTGTCCTCGCCCGTCTCGCCGGCCGGCAAGCCTTCCGAGCGATCCGCCGTGTAGAAATAGGTCCCGTCGGGATACAGTGTCAGCGTGCCGTAGAGGCCCTCGATCGTGAGGCCCTCTGCCGGAACGCTCGTGAAGGTCCCTGACCCCCAGCCCGCTCGGGCCGCTCCGACGAAAAGCGTGTCGGTCTCGTCCGCGTCTGGATCGGTATCGTTCCCCAGGACGCCGTCGTAGCGGCTGGTCGCGGTCGCGATGCCGTTCTCCTCGACGAAGATGGAATCCGCGACGGCCGTCGGCCCGTCATTCGTACCCTGGACGGTGACGCGCGCCGTCTGGCTGGTGCGCGCTCCGGTCTCGTCGACTACCTCGTAGGTGAAGCTGAATTCGCGCGTCTCGCCCTGGGCGAGGGCCTGGAAAGCCGGGTGCTCCGAATCGACGACGATCGCGCTCCCGTTCCACGAGAAGCCGGGCGGCAGTCCCTCCGGCGCATTCGCGGACCTGACATTCTCGACGTGAAGGGAGGAGCCCTGCGGGTCGCTCGCCCCGGAGAGCAGATCGACGGAGAAGGTCCCGGTCCCTTCCAGACCCGTTCCCGTGACGGCGCCTGTCAGGATCGGTGCGCCGTTGCTCTCGACCCGCAGGTTGTCGATCAGGAGCGTGGAGGCGACGGCGCCATCCCCCGTATCGAAGACGGCGAAGCCGAAATGGTAGTCGCCCGATACACGCGCGGTGAAATAGAAGGTTCGCCAGCCCGTGGAGCCGAAATCGCCGACGCTCTCGACATCGGCGAGCGCGAAGATCGCATCGAGCTCGTCGATGGTGAAGACCGCGAAATCGTTGAAGGGCTGGTAATCGTTCGTGCTGAAGTTCCAGTCGAACCGCAGGGTCTGGCCCGCTTCGAGGCGGATTGCATTGGTGCGGATCGCAGAGCCGATCGTCGCGTCGTTGCTGGTATGGGTGGTGCTTTCGTCCCGGGCTAGGCTGTCGGCCGGCACGCCGAGGAAGCTCTCGATCTCGCTATAGCCGATGCTGGCCTCGGAGGAGGTCGTGATGCTGGCGGCCTGCACCCCGTCCGTGGCTTCCTGGACGAGGCTCGTGTCGCCCGCGAGGCTCCAGCCGGTGAAGCCCGTCTCGAAGCTGCCATCGACCTCGAGGCCTCCGCCGCTGCCCGTTACGGTGACTTCCACCGTTTGGGAAACGCGCGCGCCCTGGTCGTCGACGATGTCGTAGGTGAAGCGGTAGGTACGGCTCGCGCCCGCTGCGAGATCGGCGAATTCCGGGTGGCTGGTATCGACCAGCAGCGTCCGGCCGTCCTCGGAGAGCGAGAAGCCCGGCGGGAGTTCGCCCGGCGTACCGCCTTCCGGGGCGAGGTTCTCGACGCCGAGAACCGTATCGGCATCGACGTCGCTGGCGCCGGCAAGCAGATCGAGGGAGGCCGTGCCGGTATCCTCGCCGATTGTGGCGAGGACGGGCCCCGCGACGGTCGGGGCGTCGTTGCTGCCCGTGATCGTGACGGTGATCGTCTGCTGCGTGCCGTCGGCGGAGAGGACCGTGAAGGTGTCCGTCGCCGATTGCCCGGCCTTGAGGGCCTGCACGGCGGGCTTGGCGTCGTCGAGCGCGTAGCTCCACTGCCCGTCGGCCGTGATCGTGAAGGTGCCGTAGCCGTTGGCGCTCGCAGTCGGGGTGGTGACCGCCCGGAAGGCGGCCTGTCCGGCATCGGGGTCCTGGATCGTCAGCAGGCCCGTGGCAATCCCCGAACCAGGCTGGCCATCCCCGATCTCGACCGCATCGCCCGAGACAGTGCCGGAGATCGTGGCGGGATCGTTCACGCCCTGGACCAACATCTCCACCGTCTGGGAGACGCGCGCGCCCTGGTCGTCGACGATGTCGTAGGTGAAGCGGTAGGTGCGGCTCTCGCCGGCTCCGAGGTCGGCGAATTCCGGGTGGCTGGTATCGACCAGCAGCGTCCGGCCGTCCTCGGAGAGCGAGAAGCCCGGCGGGAGTTCGCCCGGCGTACCGCCTTCCGGGGCGAGGTTCTCGATGCCGAGCACCGTGTCGGCATCGACGTCGCTGGCGCCTGCGAGAAGGTCGAGGGACGCCGTGCCGGTATCCTCGCCGATCGTGGCGGTGACCGGTCCAGAGACCGTCGGGGCGTCGTTGCTGCCCGTGATCGTGACCGTGATCGTCTGCTGCGTGCCGTCGGCGGAGAGGACCGTGAAGGTGTCCGTCGTCGATTGCCCGGCCTTGAGGGCCTGCACGGCGGGATTGGTGTCGTCGAGCGTGTAGCTCCAAAGCCCATCGGCCGTGATCGTGAAGGTGCCGTAGCCGTTCGCGCTCGCGGTCGGAGTCGTGACCGCCCGGAAGGCGGCCTGGCCGGCATCGGGGTCCTGGATCGTCAGCAGGCCCGTGGCAATCCCCGAACCCGGCTGGCCATCCCCGATCTCGACCGCATCGCCCGAGGTGGTGCCGGCAATCGTGGCGGCGTCGTTCACGCCCTGGACCAGGAAGTCCATCCGGGCCGTCGCGCTGAGGCCGCCCGCATCCGTTACCGTGTAGGTGAAGGTGTCGCGGCCGACCTCGCCCGCACCGAGAGCGCGTGCCGCAGCAGCGTTCGCCGTATAGGTGAAGGTGCCATCGGGATTCATGGTGAGGGTGCCGTAGGTGCCCACCGCCACGAACTGGCCGTTGACGAGCCCCGACCCGTTCCCTCCCGCGCTGCGGGCATCGGTCACCGCCAGCGTGTCGCCGGTGTCCGGATCATTGGCGTTGTCGAGAACGCTGCCGATCGTCCCCGCGCCCGAGGACCCGCTCCCCGCGCTGCCCTGTTCCGGAAGGCTGATCTCGAAATCAGCCAGCTGCGGGGCGTCGTTGACGCCGGTCACCGTGAAGTCGAGCGTCACCAGTTCGGCATCGGCGCCGCTGCCGAGCTGATAGGTGAAGACGTCCTGCCCGACGGCACCCTGCGGCAGGGGGGCTGCCCGGTCCGCCACGTAGCTGTAGCTGCCGTCGGGGTTGATGAAGAGCGTGCCCCACTCGCCCGTGACCGCCGTCCGGTCGCCCGTGACGGCGACGAAGTCGCCGGCATCCTGCGCCCGGCCGGCCTTGGCCAGGGTGACGACCCGCGCCGGAGCCTCCGTCTGGGCGCCGGACGACGAGCCCCCGCCACCTCCGAACCCGATGGCCTGGACGGTTACGGTCGGGACCGGCGTGAAGGGCGCATCCGCGCTCGCCAGCGAGAACGGCGTCACCAGGCCGCCCGATCCCTGGAGCCCCGCGAGAGGAGGCGTGGCCGAGCCGTTGCCCGGGTCGCTCGAGCCCCCGCCACCGCCGCCGCCACCACCGGGCGCCGGCCCGCCCGGACCCGTCATGCCCGGCAGCAGCGGGTTCGCCGCGCTGATCGCCGCGATCTGGTAGACGATGGCGGCCGCGAGCGCATGGTCCTGCATCTCGGCCGGCGACAGTTGCTGCACCGAGACCGTGCCGCTCGGGGAGACGGTCGTGACCTGGCCCGCCTGCGAGATCGTGGCGATGATGTCGCCCGCCTGGTTCCGGAGGACGAAGGACCCGACCCGGCCGTCGGATTCCTGGATGACGGCGAAGCTCGTGGTGCCGTTGTTGGCGTCGATATCCGCCTTAACAAGCGTGCCGCGGATGCCCATCGTGGCGACGGGCGTGCCGACGCGCATCTCGCCGCTCTTGGCGATCTGGCCTGCCAGGAAGGTGACGGAACCCTGGACGATGTTGAGCAGCGCGGAGTTCTGCGCTCCTCCGGCCTGGTAGACCATGTCGTTCAGGACCATCCGGGCGCCCGCGCCCAGGCTGAACGTCGATCCGTCGATGAAGGTGATGCCCAGCGAGGATCCGCGATCCGTCTGGACGACGTCGCCCTTGAAGACCAGGTCGCCCTGGTTGACGACGACCGGGGTGCCGTTGCGGATGACGGTCGCCTGGCCAGTGACCGTCTCGACGCGCCCGATGGCGGCCTGCGCTGCCGGGGCGGTGGCCTGGGCGTAGCGAAGCCCGTCTTCCGAGATCGCCAGCGCGGCGACGACGTCGCCCGTCAGGAAGGCGCCATCGGGCCCCTCGAGGGTGGGACGTTTCGCTGCCCGGAAGTAGTCGCTGATCAGAAGGCGGGAGGTCTCGTTCTCTATGACGAGGTCGAAGCCCTCCCGGCTGTACTCACCCTGAAACATCAGGTGAGCATCGGGAATCCGTACGCTCTCGGCCGAATCAAGATCGATCTCGATCTGACGCAACGGCTTGGCGGATGCGAGCGGCAGATCGAACCGGCCGCCGGCCAAGTCTTCGGTCAACACGGCCCGTAGCTCCCCCAATGCTCCGGTGTAACCACGATGCACTTTGGCCGTGGCCCGGAGCGGATTGATCTCCGCAGATGTCGTCCCGCTTACGGTACGACTACCATAGGCCAAGCCGCCCCGTCAGCTGGGAGCTGCACGCCTATGTCCGGATAGTTCGGGGTGTGGCATTTCAGGAGGATGTCGTGGCCCCGGCGGCATCTGTTTCGCGGGCGGAACCTTCGCTTAACCCTAAATTCAGGGCGGGAACTTAGCTTTGCCCGGCAGAGGGCCTCAGGTGTGCCCGAGCCGGCGGGGCGCCACGAGAGCACATGGATATCGCAACCGGACTCGGGCTGCTGGGGGGCATCGGTGTCGTCGTCGGCCTCATCATGATCGATGGCGGCAACTTCGCCGCCTATTACGACAAGCACGCCGTCATCGTGATCCTGGGCGGCGCGACCGCCGCCACGATGACCCGCTTCCCGTTCTCGGTCATCGCGCATGGGCTTCCCATGGGCATCAAGGTCGCGTTCGGGACGCGCACCATGCATCCGCGCGACCTCATCGAGGAGTTCACGAAGATCGCCGACCTGATGCGCAAGGGCGGCCCGATGGCGCTCGAATCCGTGGCGATCAGGGACCCCTTCCTGGCGCAGGGCGTGCGCTACCTCGTCGACGGCTACGACAAGGACTTCATCCGCGACACGATGGAGAAGGACCGCGACAACTTCCTGATGCGGCTGGACGAGGGCTCCAAGGTCTATCGCGCCTACGGCGACTGCGCCCCGGCATGGGGCATGATCGGCACCATCCTGGGCATGGTGACCATGTTCGCGAACATGTCCGATCCTTCCAAGCTCGGCCCCGCCATGGCGACCGCCCTGCTCGCCACCCTCTACGGGGCGGTGATCGCGAACCTGTTCTGCCTGCCCCTGGCCGACAAGCTGCACGTGAAGATGGAGGAGGAGGACATCTCCCGCTCCCTCATCATCGACGGCGTCCTGCTGCTCCGGGATTCGAAGAGCCCGGCCGTGGTCAAGGAGATGCTGGTCGCGTACCTGCCGGAGCACCACCGCGCCGAGTTCGCCGAGGCGGTCTGAGCGGGGCTGAGAGGTGGCGCGGCGAAAGAAGGGCGGAGCCCACGGCGGTCACGGCTGGTTCGTGACCTTTGCCGACCTCATGGCGCTGCTCATGAGCTTCTTCGTGATGATCGCCGCCTATTCCACGCAGGACCAGAAGAAGCTTCAGCTGGTCGCCGGCTCGATGCGCGACGCCTTCGGCGTGATCAAGGAAAGCCGCTACGCGGGCATCGTCGAGCAGGATGGGATCCCCGTGAAGGCCCATGTGCGAAATCTGCAGAAGGTACCGCCCGAGCACGCGACCGACAGGCCGCGACCGGGGCAGATGGATCTCGACCCGGCCAATCGCGACCTGACGGGGGCCGGTTTCTCGCAGGCTGCGGCGGCACTTCGCCAGGCGCTCCAGGACCTACCGGACGTCGCGGAGCTTTCCAAGAACATCATCATCGAGGACACGGCCGACGGCATGAACCTGTCCCTGATCGACCAGGACGGCCGCTCGATGTTCGGGGTCGGGTCGACCCAGCCCTACGACCGCACCCGGCGCATTCTCGAGCACATCGCGCCGACTCTCCGGCGCGTGAACCATCGGGTTTCCATCACGGGCCACACGGCGACGAACCGTCCCGGCCAGCGGCCCGAAGGGCCCGCCTGGGACCTGTCGGCCGGGCGGGCGACGGTGGTCCGCGAGATCCTTGCCTCGAGCGGCGTGCCGGACGACCGGTTCGCGAGCGTCGCCGGCAAGGCCGATGTCGAGCCCATGTTCCCGGACAACCCGTACCTTGCCGCGAACCGGCGCGTGACCATCACGCTGATGAACGAGGCGCCGCCTCTGCCTCCCGGCCTGAGACCCTGAGCCCGGTCAGGCCGGGGCAGGGCCTCGCGCCGACTCGGCGCCGGAGCGATCCTCCCGCCGGTCCTTGCGCGGCGACCCCTTGTCGCCGCCCTCGCGTGGAGGCGGTCCGGATTTGCGCTGCTCGGCCGCGATCGCGTCGGCGATGTGCTGGAGCGCCGCCTGGACCTGTTCCAGCCCGGCAATGTTCGTGATCGCGGGACCCGGCATCGGGATGATGCCCTCCGCGACGAGAGCCTTGAACACCGCGAAGTTCAGGTCGCTCTGGACGCGGCCCTGCTTGGTTACGTCGTCGACGAAGCACACGAGATCGAGGTCGAGCGACGACCCTCCGATGGCCTTGAACAAGACGCGGGGCGGCGGTTCGTGGAGGACGTCGCCATGCCGGCTCGCCTGCTCGATCAGGAGTTCCGCCGTGCGGGTCGGGTCCTTCTCGCGCCCGATCCCGATGGAGATGATGATCCGCCCGGTCCGGTCGCCGCGAACCCGGTTCTTCACGATGCCCGAGATCAGGTTCGAGTTCGGGATGATGACGCTCGACCTGTCGTAGGTCTCGATCTCCGTCGCCCGCACGCTGATGCGCCGGACATAGCCCTCGCCGTCGCCGACCACCACGAGGTCGCCGACCCGGATCGGGCGTTCCCAGAGCAGGATGAGGCCGGAGACGAAGTTGTTGACGATCGACTGGAGGCCGAAGCCGATACCGACCGAAAGCGCGCCGGCCACGATCGCGATCTTGTCGAGGCCGAGGCCGAGATAGGACAGCGCCAGCGCCGCGGCGCCGAAGAAGCCGATATATCCGGTGGCCGTCTGAATGGAGTTGCGCAGCCCCGCATCGAGCTCGGTCGTCGGCAGGAAGGTGTTCGCGAGCCAGCGCTGGATGATGCGGCTCGCGCCGATCACCCCGACGAACAAGAGCAATGCCCCGAACAGGGTCGAGAGCGAGATCGTGACGTCGCCGACCTGGAAGCCGAAGAAGGCGGCCCGGAGGTTCGAGGTGAAGTCGCCGGATTCAACCCCCCAGGGCGCGAGAGCCAGGAGGGCGACCACCAGGAACAGCACCAGCCGGGCGAGGCCGGCCGCGAGGGTGCCGAGCTGTTCGAGCGCCTTGCGCCGGAGGCCGAGATTGGCCTGCAGGGTCGTGGAAACGCGGCTCTGGCTGCGGAGGGTCTCGCCCAGGAACTCGTCCGTCAGCGCCACGCCGAGGTACAGGAGAACGGCGAGGGAGCCGATCCAGGCGATCTGGTCGATCAGGAAGGACGCCAGGGCGACGTAGCCGCCGACGAGGGCGATCGCGACGGCCCCTATGACGGTCCAGCCGAGAAGGCGTGCGGGGCCTGCCAGGGCCGGCTCCGTCGGGACGTAGGGCCCGAGGCAATTCTCGTCTGTCTCGGTCCTGACCGCGAAGCGGCGAAGCAACTCGGCCACGATGCCCGCCGCAACCAGGACGACCACCGCCCGGGTGGCGATGGTGAGCGGGAGCCCGGCCGCGATGGCCTTGTTCAGGGCGTCCAGCACCTTGCCGGTCACCACGGTCGTGGCGAATGCGACCGCGAAGGTCGCGGTCCACTTCGCCGGCCCGTCGTTCATCGGTGCAAGCCGCCAGGCTGGACGATCGGGGGCCAGAACGGCGTCCGCGGCGCCGCGCACGAAGGCCAGGAAGGCGAGCCCCGCCAACAGGGCCGCCAGCACGGGATAGAGCCGGTAGGGGAAGAGATCCGCCGTAACCAGCAGCTGGTAGACGATGAAGCTGCCCGCGGCGGCCGGGACCGCTTCGAGCAGGAGGACGCCGAGGGCGGATCTGACCTTGCGCCGGCGGCCGACCTCAGTGGCGGCCTCCGAGCGTCGTATCAGCCGTGGCGCGAGGTGACGGCGCGCGACATGAAGGGCGACGGCCGCGCCGATGGCCAGCCCCAGCAGCGTCAGCGTTGCGGGCGAAGACCGGCCCTCGAACCGCGATGCGGCGTCCTGCACGACGATCTGAAGGGCTTTCAGGTCGCGAGGGAACGACGTGGTGGCCGAGACCCAGAGCTCCGGGCTGAACAGGCTGTAGCTGCGTTCGAACAGCGCATTGGTGAAGGCGGTCTTGCGCCTGTCGCTGATGGAGGTCGCGAGCTGATCGCTCTGGCCGAGAAGCGAGCGGGCGACGCGCTGGATCTCGTCCGTCCGCGACAGGGCGGCCTCACGTTCGGCGCGCTCCCTCGCAACCTCCGGACCCTCCGTGCCGCCGTCCTTCGGCTTCGGCCCTAGCTGTTCGAGGAGGTTCTTGGCGGACTCGACGTACGGTGCGACGTTGGCGACGATCTCGCGGAGCCGTTCCGCGATCGGATCGATCCGGGCCCGCAGGTCCTGGAGCTCCGTCTGGGACAAGTCACCGCGCCGCAGGGCTGCCTGCAGCTGGGCCAGCTCCGCCCGAGCCGCCTCCAGGCTGGCCCGGACGCGCTCACCGGGAGATGCGCCTTGTCCGCCCGCATCCTGCGGAGGTGGCGGCTGTGCCGGCGTGGAAGGAGCGGCCTCGGTCTGAGGAGCGGGCGCAGAAACGGCTTGAGCCGCGGCCGGACCGGCCGCGGCGAGCATCACCGCGAGAACTAACCAACGAAGCAGGAGCAAAACTCGTCTTGACCGGTCAAAGGACCCTCCGGCCGCGAAGGCCGGAGGCGCGCGCTGCCGCGGCGATTACCGCGGCGTCGTGCTGCCAGTCGTACCCGCTGCGGGCGCTGCAGGCGAGGGGTAGGCGGGATTTTCGGTCGGAACCCCGGAGGTGTTCGCGGAGCTCGCGCTGTTGTTCGTCTGCTGGGCCGATGTCTGCTGCGGGCTGGTCGGCGAGGTGGAGCCCGACCAGCTCATCAGGGACACCATGTAGATCCCGAGAAGCACGAGGCTTGCGACGAGCACGATGAGAACCGGGCGCCCCGGGCCGCCCTGCCGCGCACGCTGATCTGCCACTACCTTGGCCATATGCGAACCTTCTGAATCACCGTAGTTGCAAGGGTGAACGTCCCCAATCTGACGGAGTTCCGGCGCGGGCCGGCGGACCCGGCTGCGGCGCCGCGGCCTGTTCGAGCCACGGCGAAGGGCCTGCTGCGGGGCTCAGGCCGCCCGCTTGCGGGCCCGGCGCGGCTTGCCGATCGTGGGCAGGACCTGGTCGATCCTGGACATCTCGGCCCAGGGATCGCGCTTCAGCTTCGCCAGCCTCTCCCCGAGATTGGAAATGGTCAGACCGTTGGGCGCGAGATCGGGCGACAGCTCGGACCATGCCAGCGGGACGGAGACCGGAGCTCCCGGCCGGGCGCGGGTGGAATAGGCCGCGATGGCCGTCGCGCCGCGGCCGTTGCGCAGATAATCGACATAGATCAGCCCCTTGCGGGCCTGTTTCGACGCCTTCGCGATGTAGCGGTCGGGGGAATCCGCCTCCATGGCGAGGGCGAGCGCCTGGGCGAAGGTCTTCACCTCCGTCCAATCCGCCTTCGGGGTGAGGGGGATGACCACGT
>JAFAEL010000107.1 GCA_023423995.1 Pseudomonadota bacterium
GGGCAGTTCCGTGCCGAAGGAGCGGCCTATCTGGACCACGAGGACGCCGACGAGGATTGCCCCCGCGAGCCCCCCGAGAAAGCCGGACCAGGTCTTCTTCGGGCTGACGCGCGGCGCGAGCTTCGGCCCGCCGAGCGCCCGCCCGGTGAAATAGGCGGCCACGTCCGTCGTCCAGACGACGCCGAACATCCAGAGGATGCCGATGGCGCCGAGTTCCGGCCGGTCGCGGATGATCACGGGAACGAGCGCGACCAGGGCGGCATAGCCGAACCCGGCGAGCGCCCATCCGCGATCGCGGCCCCTGTCGGCGACGATCAGGAGCCCCGCGCAGGCGAGGACCAGGACGGCGAGTTCGGCCGACCAGCCCGTATCGAGCTTGTAGGCCACCACGAGCCCCGCGAGACCGGCCGCGCACAAGGCCGCCAGCGTCGTCCGCGGCTCCGCCCGCGTGATCGTGATCCACTCGAACGCCATCGCGATGCCCGCCGCGAGCCAGAGCGCGGCGAAGACGAAGCCGCCGAGCCACGTCGCCGCGAGGGCAACGGCAGCCAGGACGAGGCCGGAGAGGACCCGCAGGCGCAATTCGCTGCGACCGGGAGCCGATCCCGGATGACGGCCCTGCTGGCCGGGTTCCGCCATGTCAGAGGGCCTTGCCGCTCCGCCCGCCGAAGCGGCGGTCGCGGCCGCGGAACTCGTCCAGGGCCTGGTGGAGGGTATGCTCGTCGAAATCGGGCCAGAGGTCGGGCAGGAAGACGAATTCCGAATAGGCGGTCTGCCAGGGCAGGAAGTTCGAGATCCGCATCTCGCCGGAGGTGCGGATCACGAGATCCGGGTCGGGAATGCCGCGCGTGTCGAGGCAGGCCGAGATCGTGTCCATCCCGATCGCCTCGGGGTCGAGCTCGCCGGCCTGGACCTTCCGGGCGATCTGGCGCATCGCCTCGACGATCTCCTGCCGGCCGCCGTAGTTGAACGCCACGATCAGGTTCAGGCCCGTGTTCCGCCGCGTCACCTCCTCCGCCTCGTCGAGGAGCAGGCGAATATCATCCGCCAGGCCGCCGCGCTGCCCGATCACCGTGACGCGCACGTTGTTCGCATGGAGCTGGGCGAGGTCGACCCGGATGAACCGCTTCAGCAGGCCGAAGAGGTCGGCGACCTCGTCGGCCGGCCGGCGCCAGTTCTCGGCCGAGAAGCCGTAGACGGTGAGGTGCTCGATGCCGACCGCGGCTGCCGCCCGCACAGCGCGACGCACCGCCTCGACGCCGCGGCGGTGTCCTTCGAGCCTGGGGAGGCCGCGCTTGGCGGCCCAGCGCCCGTTGCCGTCCATGATGATGGCGACGTGGCGCGGCACCGGACCGAGCTGGGGCTCCGTGGCAGCGAGGCTCAGTACGGTGGATTCGGATGGCATGCTGGGTCCTGCTCGCCGAACTCGCGAAACTTAGACCTGCATGATTTCCTTTTCTTTAGCGGCCACGACACCGTCGATCTCCGAGATGGTCTGGTCGGTCGCCTTCTGGACCTGGTCGGCCTGGCGCTTCCCGTCATCCTCGCTGATGTCGCCGTCCTTCTCCATCTTCTTCAGCGCGTCGAGGCCGTCGCGGCGCACGTGGCGGACCGCGATGCGGGCCTCCTCGGCGTATTTGTGCGCGACCTTCACCATCTCCTTGCGGCGCTGCTCGTTCATCTCGGGGATGCGCAGGCGGATCACCTGCCCTTCCGTCTGCGGATTGAGGCCGAGGTCGGATTGGCGGATCGCCTTCTCGACGGCCCCGACCATTCCGCGGTCCCAGACCTGGATCGACAGGAGGCGCGGCTCGGGAACGCTGACGGTGGCGACCTGGGCCATCGACATGGTGGCGCCGTAGGCTTCGACCTGGATCGGCTCGACCAGGCTGGGGGTGGCGCGGCCCGTGCGCAGGCTCCCGAGATCGTGTTTCAGCGAGTTGATTGCGCCCTGCATGCGGCGCTTGAGATCGCTGACGTCAAAGGTCGTGGCGGCCATGGAAGCAGTTCTCTTTTGAATTCTAAGCGATTACGCGCGGCGCCCGCGCGCATCAAGGGGCGACGACGGTGGAGGCGGCCTCCCTATTCAGGATGGCCCTGACGGAACTCGGCGAATGCACCGAGCCGACGATCACCGTGAGCCGGGACTCGCGCGCAAGCGCAAAGGCGGCGGTGTCCATCACCTTGAGGTCGCGCTGGATCGCCTCGTCATGGGTAAGCCGGTCGTAGCGCACCGCCTTCGGATCAGTCTTCGGGTCGCTCGAATAGACCCCGTCGACCTGCGTCGCCTTGAGTACGGCTTCGCAGCGCAGCTCGGCGGCCCTCAGCACCGCGGCGGTGTCCGTGGTGAAGAAGGGGTTGCCCGTGCCGCCGGCCAGCACCACCACCTGGCCCCGGTCGAGATAGTGGAGCGCAGGCTGCCGCGCATAGGTCTCGCAGATCGTCGGCATGGAGACGGCCGACATGGTCCTGGCCGAGACGCCCGCCGCGTTCAGCGCGGTCTCGAGCGCGAGCGAGTTCATCACGGTCGCCATCATGCCCATGGAATCGGCGGTCGGCCGGTCGATCCACCCGGCCTGGCTCATCCGGGCACCCCGCATGATGTTGCCGCCGCCGATGACGATCGCGAGTTCGATCCCCGTCTCGACCGTCGCCGCCACGTCGGCCGCGAGTTCGGCGAGCGTCTGGGGATGGAGCCAGTACCCATCGGGGGCGGCCAGGGCCTCCCCGGAAAGCTTCACGAGAACGCGCCGATACGGCCTTACCACAGATCCCAACTCCCAAACCCGAACGACGGCGCAGACACTAGTGCCGACATGAAAAGGGCGACCCTGAGGCCGCCCTGATCAATCAAGCCGCGGCGCCCTCGCCGTCCGGCTTCTTTCCGATTCCCGATTGCGCCGCCACCTCGGCCGCGAAATCGCTCTCTTCCTTCTCGATGCCCTCGCCGAGCGCGAAGCGGACGAAGCCCTTCAGCTCGACGGGCTTGCCGACCTTGGAGGAGGCCTCCTTCAGCATCTGCGCGACGGACTTGGACGGCTCGTACACGAAGGCCTGATCCAGGAGGGTGTGCTCCTTGTAGTAGCTCTTCAGGCCGCTCTCGACGATCTTGGCGAGCACGTTGTCCGGCTTGCCGGCGTTCTTCTCGCGCAGGATCGCGCTCTCGCGCTCCACGACGGCGGCATCGACGCCCGAGGCATCGACCGCAACCGGGTTCATGGCCGCGATATGCGCCGCGATCTGGCGGCCGAGCGTCGAGAGCTCGCCGACATCGCCGGCCGATTCGAGCGCGACGATCACGCCGATCTTGCCGAGGCCTTCCGAGACCTGGTTGTGGACGTAGGTCGCAACCACACCCTCGTTCACCTCGAGCTTGGCGACCCGGCGGATCGTCATGTTCTCGCCGATTGTGGCGACGAGCTCCTGGATCTTGTCCTTCAGCGTCGTCGTCGAGCCCGGCATGTGAGCGGCCTCGAGCGCCTCGACCGTCGGGGCGGCCATGAGCGCGACCTTGGTCGCCTCGCGGACGAAGGCCTGGAACGCGTCGTTGCGGGCGACGAAGTCCGTCTCCGAGTTGATCTCGACCATCGCCGCAGAGCGGCCGGGGCTCTCGACGCCGACGAGGCCCTCGGCGGCCGTCCGGCCGGCCTTCTTGGCAGCCTTGGCGAGACCCTTCTTGCGCAGCCAGTCGACGGCGGCTTCGATGTCGCCCTGGGTTTCGTTGAGGGCGGCCTTGCAGTCCATCATGCCTGCGCCGGTCTTCTCGCGCAGGTCCTTCACCATTGCGGCGGTGACGGTCGCCATTGTCCTGTTCCTTCCTTCAATTGCGGCGAAGCCGGCACGCGGCCGGCTTCGAAAAGGTCTTCTGGTCGGGGACCGGGCGGCTGGTTAGGCCGCGGCCTCGATCAGGTTCCGGGCCTGGCCCATCCAGTCGTCCCGGGTGATGCGGCCGTTCAGCTTGAGGTCCGCATCGAGCTTGGCGACGTCGTCGGGCTGCATCGCGCCGAGCTGCCAGTAGTGGAACACGCCGGCGTCGTTCAGCTTGTTGGCCAGCTGCGGGCCGACGCCCGTCAGCTTCGTCAGGTCGTCCGGCGCGCCGCGCGGAGCGGCCAGGAGCTCGAAGGCCTCGGTCGGCTCGGCGAACTCGGTGGTCTCGGCAACCGGCAGGTCCTCGAGGATCGGCGCTTCCTCCGCGCCGAGATCGACGCCGAGATCGCCCTGGCTGCGGCCGATGCCGTCGACCGCCGCGCGGGCGATCAGGTCGCAATAGAGCGCGATGGCGCGGCCCGCGTCGTCATTGGCCGGGACCGGGTAGGCGATGCCGTCCGGATCGCAGTTCGTGTCGACGATTGCGGCGACCGGGATGCCGAGGCGGCCCGCCTCCTTGATGGCCAGCTGCTCCTTGTTCGTGTCGATCACGAACAGGAGGTCCGGCACGCCGCCCATGTCCTTGATGCCGCCGAGGGCCTTCTCCAGCTTCTCCTTCTCGCGGGAGAGCATCAGGCGCTCTTTCTTGGTCAGGCCCGGGCCGCCGACGGACAGCGTCTCGTCGAGCGTGCGCAGGCGGCTGATCGAGCCGGAGATCGTCTTCCAGTTCGTCAGCATGCCGCCGAGCCAGCGGGAATTCACGTAGTACTGCGCCGAACGCTTCGCCGCCTCGGCGACGGCGTCGGAGGCCTGCCGCTTCGTGCCGACGAACAGCACGCGGCCGCCCTTGGCGACCGTGTCGCTCACCGCCTGCAGGGCGCGGTGCAGCATCGGCACGGTCTGCGCGAGGTCGATGATGTGGATGTTGTTGCGGGTGCCGAAGATGTAGGTCGACATCTTCGGGTTCCAGCGGTGGGCCTGGTGGCCGAAATGCGCGCCCGCCTCGAGGAGCTGACGCATCGAAAAATCAGGAAGTGCCAAGGTTCTCTCCGGTTATGCCGCCGCGGCGCGAAGTGGCCCGGCGGGTGCCGGACACCGGATGCCTCATTGCAAATCATGAGGCCGCAACCGCGTGTGGAATACGCGCGCATATAGATGTCACGCGGCGGGAAGGCAAGGCGAGCGCGCCTCGCGGGCGCGGGCGCGTTCTGCTTTTACGCGATCCCGGGCCTGTCGCGATCGAGCCCCTTTTGGAGCAGACGGGCCTCGTAGTCCCGCATGATCTCCGCCTGGCGCAGCCCCATGTCGAGCAGGAAGCCCCAGCCATAGATTCCGCTCGAATGCCCATCGTCGAAGGCGAGGCGGACGGCGTAGTTCCCGACCGGATCCACCCGCAGGATGCGGACGTTCCGCTTGCCGGCGACGAGCTTGCGCTCGCTCGGCCCATGCCCCTGCACCTCCGCCGAGGGGCTTTCCACGCGCAGGAGTTCCGCCGGCACCTCGACCCGCCGTCCGTCCTCGAAGGAGACGGCGAGCACGCGCTTGTCGGAGAGAAGCCGAATCTCGGTCGGCCAGAGGTCCTGCGTCACACGTCGGATCCACTCATGCGGGTGAACGATTTACGGTCCAGATAGGACACCCTACATTAGCCGAGAGCAGCTCGCCCCGGGAACCGGCACCAGCATGTCAGCCATCATTGCTCCGTCCGGCGCGGTCGACGCCCGGACGAACCTCGTCGATCCGTTCGGCCGGCACGTGACCTACCTCCGGGTCTCCGTGACGGACCGCTGCGACCTCCGCTGCGTCTATTGCATGGCGGAGGAGATGACCTTCCTGCCGAAGCGCGACCTCCTCACCCTCGAGGAGTTGGACCGCGTCTGCTCGGCCTTCGTCCGCAAGGGCGTGCGCAAGCTGCGGATCACGGGCGGCGAGCCGCTGGTGCGGCGTGACATTATGAGTCTGTTCCGGTCTCTCTCGCGGCATCTCGAGACGGACGCGCTGGACGAGCTCACCCTCACGACCAACGGCACGCTGCTGACGCGCTATGCGGCGGAACTCGCCGAATGCGGCGTCCGCCGGCTCAACGTGTCCGTCGACTCGCTCGACCCCGAGCGCTTCCGCCGCATCACGCGGCGGGGCGATCTCGCGCAGGTCATGCGCGGCCTCGACGCCGCCCAGGCGGCCGGCATCAAGGTGAAGATCAACGCGGTCGCCCTGAAGGGCGTGAACGAGGACGAGATCGAGCCCATGGTCGCCTGGGCGCATGGGCGCGGCATGGACCTGACCTTCATCGAGGTCATGCCCATGGGCGACATCGAGCCGGAGCGAATTGAGCAGTTCATGCCGCTCTCGGTCGTGCGCGAGCGACTCGCTGCGTCCTATACTCTTACGGACACGAGCGAGCGCACGGGCGGGCCCGCGCGCTACGTGCGCGTGGCGGAGACGGGCGGGCGCATCGGCTTCATCACGCCCCTCACCCACAATTTCTGCGAAAGCTGCAACCGCGTCCGACTCACCTGCACCGGGCAGCTCTTCATGTGCCTCGGCCAGGAGGACGCCGCCGACCTGCGCGGCGCGATGCGGGGCTCCGAGGGCGACGAGCGCCTGGAGGCCGCCATAGACGAGGCGATCGGCCGCAAGCCCAAGGGGCACGACTTCGTCATCGAGCGCCAATCCAGGCCGGCAGTGCCGCGCCACATGAGCGTGACGGGGGGCTGACCGAAGCCCTCCCGGTCGGCGCTGCACCGAGCCGAACCACTCGGTCTTTAGTCTATCTTCGACTTGGCGGCTTGACGCTGGCCGCCTCCTGCCCTTGAGGTTGCCGCGATTTTTTGACGGACGCCGCCCGACGAAGCGGCGCCAGAGGGAAAACGCGTGACCGCCCTGCTCAGTCTCAGCCGCGCGATCGACGGCTTCACCCGCACGATCGGGCGCATCTCCGCCTGGGCGATCCTCGTTGCGGTCCTCGTCTCGGCCGTGAACGCGATCGTCCGGAAGGCATTCGGGATTTCCTCGAACGCCTGGCTCGAACTGCAGTGGTATCTGTTCGGCGCAGTCTTCATGTTCTGCGCGCCCTGGACGCTCGCAGTGAACGAGCACATCCGCATCGACATCGTCTCCTCGAAGCTGTCGGAGCGGGGCCGGAACATCATCGAGTTCATCGGTCTCTTCCTGTTTCTCCTGCCCTTCGCGCTGCTGATGACGGTGCTCTCCTGGCCCTTCTTCCTGAGCTCCTTCAGGAGCGGGGAGGTCTCGAGCAGCGCCGGCGGCCTGACGATCTGGCCTGCGAAGCTCCTGATCCTGATCGGCTTCGCGCTCCTGCTGGTCCAGTGGGTGAGCGAGGTGATCAAGCGCGTGGCGATCGCGCGCGGGCTCATGGCGGATCCGCATGCCGTCGGGCACCAGACGGCCGCCGAGGCCGAGGCCGAGCGCCTGCTCGCCCTCAGCGGCAGCGATCCGAACGTGAAGCCCCCGGCCCTGCAGAGCTGACCCGTCGCGCCGCCCGCAACTCGTAATTCCTGTCCGAGGCTCACGTGGCTGAATTCATCGCCAACAACCTCGCGCCGATCATGTTCGCGGCGCTCGTCATCTTCCTGCTCCTCGGCTACCCGGTCGCCTTCGCGCTGGCCGCGAACGGGCTCCTCTTCTTCATCATCGCGGTCGAGCTCGCGCCCTATGCGCCGCATTCGATCACGCTGAGCTGGCCCCTCCTGCAGGCGCTGCCCGAACGCGTCTTCCAGGTGATGTCGAACGAGGTGCTGCTGGCGGTACCGTTCTTCACATTCATGGGCCTGATCCTCGAACGGTCGGGCATGGCCGAGGACCTGCTCGACACGATCGGCCAGCTCTTCGGCACGATCCGCGGCGGCCTCGCCTATGCGGTGATCTTCGTCGGCGCGCTGCTCGCGGCGACCACGGGCGTGGTCGCGGCCTCGGTCATCTCGATGGGCCTGATCTCGCTGCCCATCATGCTGCGCTACGGCTACGACCGGCGCGTCGCCTCGGGCGTGATCGCGGCCTCCGGCACGCTGGCCCAGATCATCCCGCCCTCGCTCGTCCTCATCGTCATGGCCGACCAGCTCGGCCGCTCCGTCGGCGACATGTACGAGGGCGCGTTCCTGCCCGGCCTGATCCTCGCCGGCCTTTATGCCGGCTACGTGTTCCTGATGAGCATGATCTACCCGAAATCCGCCCCGGGCCTTCCGGTCGAGGCGATCGGGTACCGGGAGCCGGACGGCTCGCGCGGCGTGTGGCAGCTCGGCGTGCTCGTCCTCTTCTCCGGCCTCGTCGGCTACTACGTGATGACGCAGACGAGCATCCGCGGCGGTGCGGATTTCGTCATCCTGACGATCTGCGTCTCGACGGTGGTCGCGCTCATCTGCGCCGTGATGCACCGCTTCCTCGGCGCGAGCCGCGTGGTCCTCTCGGCCCTGTTCGTGGTGGTCCTCGGCGCGGCCTACCTCTTCCTGCACCGCGCCTACCCGAGCTACGAGGTCACCGCCCTCGTGATCGAGATGGTGGCGGCCGCCGCGCTCTATGCGCTGCTCGTCGGCCTCGTCGAGCGGATGGCGGGATTGCGGCTGATGTCCCGGATGGCGACCCAGGTCACCTTCGTGATGGTGCCGCCGCTCCTCCTCATCTTCCTCGTGCTGGGCACCATCTTCATCGGCGTCGCGACCCCGACGGAAGGCGGCGCGATGGGTGCGCTCGGCTCCCTCATCCTCGCCGCCGTCAAGCGCCGGCTCGATCGCAATCCGGCGCGGTTCAACTGGTCGCTCGTCCAGCAGGCGACGGAATCGACCGCGAAGCTCTCCGCCTTCGTGATCTTCATCCTGCTCGGCGCGCGCGTGTTCTCGCTGACCTTCTATGGCGTCAACGGCCATATCTGGGTCGAGCACCTGATGACCTCGCTCCCGGGCGGCCAGACGGGCTTCCTGGTGGTCGTGAACGCGCTCGTCTTCGTGCTGGCGTTCTTCCTCGATTACTTCGAGCTCGCCTTCATCATCATCCCGCTGCTCGGGCCCGTGGCCGACAAGCTCGGGATCGACCTGATCTGGTTCGGCGTGATGCTGGCCGTGAACATGCAGACGAGCTTCATGCACCCGCCCTTCGGCTTCGCGCTGTTCTTCCTGCGCTCGGTCGCCCCGAAGGTGCCCTATCTCGACCGCA
>JAFAEL010000122.1 GCA_023423995.1 Pseudomonadota bacterium
ATCGACCTGATCTGGTTCGGCGTGATGCTGGCCGTGAACATGCAGACGAGCTTCATGCACCCGCCCTTCGGCTTCGCGCTGTTCTTCCTGCGCTCGGTCGCCCCGAAGGTGCCCTATCTCGACCGCATCACGGGCAAGCAGATGGCGCCCGTGACCACGGGGCAGATCTACATGGGCTCGATCCCCTTCGTGGTGATCCAGCTCATCATGGTGGCGATCGTGATCTTCTACCCGCAGATCGTGATGCACTACAAAACGGCCGCAACGGTGGTGGATCCGGCCGCCGTGCAGCGCAGCCTCGACAACCTCTCGGTCCCCGGGCTCGACCTGCCGGGCGGAGGGGGCGGCCTGCCGCCGATCGACTTCGGCGCCCCGCCGAAGATCCAGTGAGTGCGGCGCGCCTGATAGGGTTGCTGGCTCTGGCGTGGCTCTCGGGCCCCGCCGCGGCACAGGCCCCGTCCGCGCCCGCCCAGCCGATCCGCATCGCCACGGAGGGGGCCTACCCTCCGTTCAACTACGTGGAGAACAACGAGCCCGCCGGCTTCGAGATCGAGCTCGGCCGCGCCATGTGCGAGGCCATGGCGGCCACCTGCACCTTCGTCCTGCAGGACTGGGACGGGATGGTCTCCGGCCTCAAGGAGCGCCGCTACGACGCCATCATGTCGTCGATGGAGATCACGAAGGAGCGCAGGCACCGCGTCGCCTTCTCCAAGCGCTACTACGCGATCCCGGCGGCCCTCATGGCCTCCAAGGCGACCGCCGCCGATGCGGGGGGCGGCATCCCGGACCTCGTCGGCAAGAGCGTCGGCGTGGTCGCCGACAGCGAGTTCGCCGGCTACCTCGAGAGCACCTACCGGAGCGCCGACATCCGCCCCTTCGGCAAGCAGGAGGAGGCCAATCTCGACCTCCTCACCGGACGGCTCGACTACGTGCTCGGCGACAAGCTCGAGATCTCGAAGTTCCTCGACTCGCGCGAAGGCAAGATGTGCTGCCGCTTCATCGGCGACCTGCCGGTGAACAGGGGCGAGGGCGTGGGGGTCGCGGTGCGCAAGGGCGATACCGCCCTGCTCGAGTTCTTCAACGCCGCGATCGACCGGGTCATCGCGAGCGGCGCCTACGACCGCATCCGGGCGAAATACGTTCCGTTCGACATCCGGTAGGCGGTTTGACCGCCCGCCGGTCGCTCCATAAGAGCGGCCTGACGATCAAGGGGGAAGCGATGGCGAAAGTGGCGTTCCTGGGCCTGGGCGTGATGGGCTACCCGATGGCCCGGCATCTCGGCCAGAAGGGGCACGAGGTGACGGTCTACAACCGGACCTTCGCCAAGGCCGAGAAGTGGGTCTCCGAGAACGGCGGCCGGGCCGCCCGGACGCCGGCCGAGGCGGCAGAGGGCCAGGAGATCGTCTTCGCCTGCGTCGGCAACGACGACGACCTGCGCTCGGTCACGACCGGGAAGGACGGCGCCTTCGCGGCCATGGGCATGGGCCGGACCTTCGTCGACCACACGACGGCCTCGGCGGCCGTCGCGCGCGAGCTCGAGGCGAACGCGAAGGAGCGCGGCTTCGGCTTCATCGACGCGCCCGTCTCCGGCGGCCAGGCCGGGGCCGAGAACGGCGTCCTGACCGTGATGTGCGGTGGCGACGGCGCGACCTATGCGGCCGTCGAGCCCGTCATCATGAGCTATGCCCGGTCCTGCCGCCTGCTGGGGCCGTCGGGGTCGGGCCAGCTCGCCAAGATGATGAACCAGATCTGCATCGCCGGGCTCGTCCAGGGCCTCGCCGAGGCGGTGCATTTCGGCAAGCATTCGGGCCTCGACATCGAGGCCGTGCTCGACGTCATCTCGAAGGGCGCCGCCGGCTCCTGGCAGATGGAGAACCGCGGCAAGACCATGAACGAGGGCAAGTACGAGTTCGGCTTCGCCGTCGACTGGATGCGCAAGGACCTCGCGATCTGCCTCGAGGAAGCCCGCCGCAACGGCGCGACCCTGCCCGTCACGGCGCTCGTCGACCAGTTCTACGGCGAGGTGCAGCGCATGGGCGGCAGCCGCTGGGACACGTCGAGCCTCCTCGCCCGCCTGCAGCAGAACGCGAAGAAGGCCTGAGGCCTCGCCGGGCGGCCGAAGCGGCCCGTCCGATCAAGCAATCTGACCGCGAGGGCACGCAATCGCCGTGCGGTGCCAGTCCTGGAACCGCATGAAGTGACGGAGGTCACGATGGCGTTCCTCAAGCCTGCCGTGCTTCCTCTTGCTGTGGCGCTTGCGCTGGGCCTGGGAAGCGCAGGGATCGCCGCCCCGCTCGGCTCGTCGCGGTCGGCCGTCGGCACGTCCGCCGTGGCGGACGCGCCGATCGTCGAGGTGCAGACCCCTGGAATGTACCGTCGCGCAGACCGGCGAATGGGCCGGCACGAGCGACGGATGGATCGAAGGACGATGCGCCACGACCGGCGAATGGACCGGCGCTACGGCTACTAGCCTTCGGACCGATCCCCATCAGCCTGCGCCCGGAGCCAGGGCAGAATGGCGGCGACGAGCTGCTCCGGTTCCTCGATCGGGATCATGTGTCCCGATCCTTCGATGACGACGAGCGTGGAGCCGGGAATCCCGTGGTGGAGTTCCTCCGCCTCCTCCCGGCTGCGCAAGGCGTCCCGGTCTGCCGCGACGATCAGCGTCGGGCACCGGATCGCGGCGAGCCCGTCGAGGTCGCCTGCCCGCAGCTGGGCCGCCTGACGCCGGAGCACCTCCCCGCCCACCCGTTCGCTCATGGCCCGGACGCGCTCGATCAGCGCCTCATCGCCGGAGCGGTCCGGATGCAGCGACCCCAGGATGGCGGCCCGGCTCACCCCGCCGAACCGGGCCGGGTCGACCGCGCTCGCGGCGGCGATCTTCCGCCGTGCCTGTTCGGGCGTATCCGCCCGGGCGGAGGTCGCGATCAATACGAGCGCCACGATCCGCTCCGGCGCGATGCGCACCATCTCCCGGGCCACATAGCCGCCCATCGAGAAGCCGATCAGCGCGAAGCGATCCGGCGCCTGCCGGAGCATCTCCTCCGCCATCTCCCGGATGGTGGAGGAGCGGCCCGGGTCACCGCGGGTGACGGGTCCGAGCACGGCGAGCTCCGGGGCGACCTCGTCCCACAAGGAACCGTCCGTCATGAAGCCGGGGATCAGAAGGATATTCATCGAAGGGTCGCCGGGAGCGGAAGGGGGTGCCGCTTCCTACAGGTCACCCATCGCAGCTTCACCTGGAACCTCGGCCCAACGATGAAGCTCTGGTCCCCATCGGATGCAGCAGCGGCTCTCGATTTTCCAGCCGCCGCTCTCGATTATGTTTGAGCCAGCTCTGGATCTCGGCTTCCTGAGGCGGGCGGCCGTCGTGGCCGCGTCCCGGCCGACGGAATTTCCAGCCCGATGCATGACACCGAGGTGGCGCTGTACGAGGCGCCGTCGCTCTACGATGCCGTCGTTCCGCCAGGCCCGTGCGAGAGCTTCTATCGGAGGCTCGCCGCACGGAGCGGCGGGCCCGTGCTCGAACTCGCCTGCGGCACCGGACGCATCTCCGTGCCGCTCGCGGAGGACGGGCACGAGGTCGTGGGCATCGACAACTCCGCCGCGATGCTCGAGGCGGCGCGGCGCAAGGCGGCCGCTGCCGGCGTGGAGATCGCGTTCGTCCAGGACGACATGCGGTCGTTCGAGCTCGGGCGCGACTTCGCCCTCGTCATCGTGTCCTGCAACTCGCTGTCCCACCTCGTCACCAACGAGGAGCTCGTCGGCGGATTGGAGCGGATCGCCCGGCACCTCGCCCCCGCAGGCCGGCTCGCCTTCGACGTCGTGAACCCGCGGATCGACGAGCTCTCCCGGCCCTACCGGGCGAGCGTCACCCTCGACCCTCCCGGCCGGCCGCCGGGGCCAGCGGCGATCGAGGAGTTCCTCGCCTATGATCCGGTCGCGCAGGTGCGGGTCCTCAGGTGGCAGCTCGGCGCGGAGGACAGCGAGCGCCGACGGACCCGGGAGATGCGGCTGCGGACGATCTTCCCGCAGGAACTGCCGCTGCTCCTGCACGCCGCCGGGCTAGAGCTGGAGGCCCGCTTCGGCGATTTCGACGGCAATCCCCTCACGGGTGAGAGCCTGAACCAGGTCTGCATCGCGCGCCGCAGCCGGGCCGAAATCCGGCAGTGACGCCTGCCTGATCCGCCTGATCCAGCCCGGGCGCTGTCCATCTGGGCTCGGCGTCCGGGATATCGTTTGTTCCTTTGGGGCGGGTTCCGTACCGAATCGGCACCCGCCCGCCTCATCCATCGCGCCCGGCGTTGCTCCCGAAGTCGAGCCGGCGCGACTTCGTCCCGATCACCAAGCCCGGAGATACGCTTGAGCCTCGCCCAGGAAAGCTCGCCCGCACCGCGCCCCGTCTCCCTGATGCGGGCGTTCCTCGACAATTCGGCGTCGGGCGGCCTGGTGCTCATGGCGGCGGCGGCCCTCGCCCTTGTGGTCGCCAACTCGCCGCTCGCGCCGGCCTATTTCGCCGCCCTGCACGCCTATCTCGGGCCCTTGAGCGTCCAGCACTGGATCAACGATGGCCTGATGGCCGTGTTCTTTCTGCTGGTCGGGCTGGAGATCAAGCGCGAGATCCTGGACGGCCAGCTCTCCACCTGGAGCCGGCGCATCCTGCCGGGCATCGCGGCGGCCGGCGGCATGCTCGTCCCGGCGCTGATCTTCGTGGCGTTCAACTGGGGCGACCCGCAGATCCTGCGGGGCTGGGCCATCCCGTCGGCGACCGACATCGCCTTTGCGCTCGGCGTGGTCGCGCTGCTCGGCTCGCGGGTGCCGACCTCGCTGAAGGTGTTCCTGACGGCGCTCGCCATCCTCGACGACCTCGGCGCGGTTGCGATCATCGCGGTGTTCTATACGGGCGAGCTCAACGGGATGGCGCTCGGCGGTGCGGCGCTCGTCCTCGCCGTGCTGGTTGCGATGAACCGGCTGCGGGTCGTCCGGCTCCTGCCCTATCTGCTGCTGGGCGCGGTCCTGTGGTTCCTGGTGCTTCGCTCCGGCGTCCACGCGACCGTCGCCGGCGTGCTGCTCGCGCTGACGATCCCGCTGCGGACCTCGCCCGGACACCCGGACGACATCCCGCATTCCCCGCTCCACCAGCTCGAGCACGCCCTCCAGCCATGGGTCGCGATGGCGATCGTCCCCATCTTCGGGTTCGCGAATGCCGGCGTGTCCTTCGCCGGGGTCACGACGGACAAGCTCACCGAACCCCTGACGCTCGGCGTGGCCCTCGGCCTTCTCGTCGGAAAGCTCGTCGGGGTCTTCGGCAGCGCGATGCTGACGATCCGCCTCGGCTTCGCCGACGTGCCGATGGGCGCCGGCCGGCTGCAGCTGCTCGGCATTTCCCTCCTGTGCGGGATCGGCTTCACGATGAGCCTGTTCATCGGGATGCTGGCCTTCGCCGATAACGCGGCCCTGCAGGACGGGGTGAAGATCGGGATCCTCACCGGCTCCCTGGTCGCGGGCCTGCTCGGCTGGGCCGTGCTCATGGTGGCGCCGCGCGACGTGCCAGCCCCCGCCCCGCGCCGGCGGGCCCGGTCCAAGATCGAGGCCGCATAGGGCAGCCTGCGCCAGTGGCTCAGCTCGGAGGTGCGACCAGCCGGGCGACCTCCGCCCGGAGCACCGGCAGGAGCTCGGCCTCGAACCACGGATGGCGCTTCAGCCATCCGGTGTTGCGCCAGGACGGATGGGGGAGCGGGAGCACCCGCGGATGCCGCTCCTCCGCGAAGATCTCGCGCCAGCGCGCGACCGTCGCCGTGAGCCCCGCCCGGCCTGGCCCGAGATGCCAGGCCTGGGCATAGAGGCCGATCACCAGGATCAGCTCCAGCCGCGGCAGGGCGGCGAAGACGGGCTCGCGCCAGGTCGGGGCGCATTCGCGCCGGGGCGGCATGTCCCCGCCGTGGCGATCGTAGCCCGGGAAGCAATGCCCCATCGGCACGATGGCGAGCCGCTTCGGATCGTAGAAGCGAGCCTCGTCGAGCCCGAGCCAGGAGCGCAGCCGCACGCCCGAGGGATCGTCGAAGGGCCGCCCGCTGATATTGGCGCGGTTGCCGGGCGCCTGGCTCGCGATGCAGAGCCGCGCCGAGGCGGAGCCCTGCAGGATCGGCCGCGGCTCGTGCGGGAGCGCCGGCCCGTGGCGGGGCGCCTCGCGGCAGATCCGGCAGGCGCGAAGGCGGGCCGCAACCTCCTCGAAGGGCTCAGTCCCGCCCGGCTGCATCTCGTTCATGCGGGCGAGAAAGACCGGACCGCCCTCCCCGTCCATGCGACCTCTTGCGCCCTCAGGCCTTGGCGCTCGGCCGCTCCGACAGCCGGGCGTGCCAGCGACGGACATGGCCGAACTCCTCCGGCACGGCGAGCTTCGCCGGCTTCATGAAATCCAGCCCGACGAGCCCGGTGATGTCCGCGACCGTCAGGGTGTCCCCGCAGATGAATTCCTGGCCTTCGAGCTCCTTGTCGAGCACGCCGAGGAAGCGGAGCACGCGCTCCTTGTTCGCCTCGCCCCATTCGGACACCTGCGGCACCTCCATCTGCGCCATCGCGGGATGGAGATGGCGGAACACCGCCGCCACCTGCATCAGGAGCCCGAACTCGATCCGCCGCTGCCACATCTCGACGAGCGCCCGCGTGAAGGCGTCGGTGCCGAAGAGCGGCGGCTCCGGGTGCAGCTCCTCGATGTAGCGGCAGATGGCGATCGTCTCGGTCAGCACGAAGCCGTCGTCGAGCACCAGCGCCGGCACCTGCTGCACGGGGTTCAGGGCGGAATAGGCCTCGCCCTTGTGCTCCAGCTTGCCGATGTCGACCTGCTCGGTCGGGATGGAGATGCCCTTCTCCGCGAGGAAGATCTTCACCCGCCGCGGGTTGGGCGCGCGCCCCGAATCGTAGAGCTTCATCCTGTTCCTCCCGCCGGGATCGTCCCTGTCGCGGAGGCTTTTTCGCGGAGCTCCCGCAGGCCCGCAAGCACCTTCAGCGTCCGTGCGCCGCGCGCCAGGCCGAGGGCCGCTCGAACCGCCCGGCCCAGAGCCCCGCGCCGCGCCCGCGGGCCTCCCGTTCCTCGGGCTCGTAGCGGCCATACGAAACCGCGAGCCCCTGCGAGACCAGCGCCGCCCCGACGTCCCGCCCGGCCGCCTCGCAGACCGCCAGGTCCCGCCCGTACTTGTCCCGGCCGGTGAGCGTGCAGGTGAGGCCTCCCCTGGCCAGCGCGCGGAGGCCTTCGCGGGCGGCCTCGCCGCAGCGATAGGTCCCGCCGCCCGGCCGCTCGCAGGACTGGGCGAGCTCGGGCGCATCCACGCCCGCGAGCCGGATGCGGCGGCCGGCGATCTCCAGGGAATCCCCGTCCACCACGCGGGGAAGCCCCTCGACGCGCTCCGCCTCGCGCTGCACCGAGACCACCCCGATCGCGAGCGCGACCAGGATCAGGGTCGCCAGAAGGCCGTCGATGCGCCGCAACATGGATGGGGGTGAAAAACTTCGGGGGTGAACATCGACTTTACGGATATCGTCAGGGGGAGGTTAACGTTTCCGAAGCATGCTCAATTGGACCGGAGCGTAACCCCGGACGAGTGCGCGTGCGTAGATGGGCGAGTTGACGGCTCAGATTGTCCAGCAGGGGCGCCGCCCCACGCTGCACGGCGCCGTGCATCGCCGCAAGCTGTCGCAGGAGATGCGGAGCGCCCGCGAAAAGCTGACCTCCTCCGTCGGCCTCGAACGCTCCTACGAATACGAACTCGTCCGCGTCTACGCGCAATATCACAGCGGCAGCTCGCTCCTCCTGCTCGCCCTCGCGGTCGTCATCGCGGGAATATCGTCGCTCTGGGTCCCGATCGGGCTCGCGACCGGATGGCTTTTCCTGGCCGTCGTGGTGATCGGCACCAAGCTGGTCCTGTCGCAGCGCTTCCTCGCAACGCCGCCCGAGGAGGTGCGGCTGCCGGATTGGCGGCGCCGCTTCATGCTCGCCGAGCTGATCACGGGCCTCGTCTGGGCCCTGAGCGTCCTGACGCTCGCGAAGGTCGAGACCGGAACCAGCGGCTTCGCGCTCTTCGTGGTGCTGATCGTCACCGCCGTGACGGCGAGCCTTTCGGCCACGATCCCGCTCGCCGTCTACCTCGGCGTCGCGCCCGTCGGGGCGATCGCGGTCTCGGTCGCGCTGAGCGAGCGCGACTTCAACGCCTTCATGATGCTCGTCATGACGTCGAGCGCGGTCGCCTTCTTCCTGCTGCTCGCGACGCGCCTCTATGCGAACTCGCTCTCGAGCATCCAGTCCCGCGCCGAGAAGGACGCGATGTTCGCCGAGCTGGAACAGGCCAAGGCGAATTCCGACGAGGCCCGGCGGCGGGCCGAGGAGGCGAACCTCGCCAAGTCGCGCTTCCTCGCCACCATGAGCCACGAGCTCCGCACGCCGCTCAACGCCATCCTGGGCTTCTCGGAGGTGATGAAGAACGAAGTGTTCGGCACGCACGCGACGCCCGCCTACAAGGACTACTCGGCCGACATCCACGGCTCGGGCCAGCACCTCCTGACCCTGATCAACGAGATCCTGGACCTCTCCCGCATCGAGGCGGGCCGCTACGAGCTCAACGAGGAGGCCGTCGAGCTCTCGCATATCGTGACGGAGTGCCGTCACATGCTGAACCTCAAGGCCAAGGCGAAGAACCAGAGCTTCCGCGAGTTCCTCGACCCCTCCCTCCCGCGGCTGTGGGCGGACGAGCGGGCCGTGCGCCAGATCGTGCTGAACATCCTGTCGAACGCGGTGAAGTTCACGCCCCAGGGCGGCGAGATCACCATCAAGGTCGGCTGGACGTCGTCCGGCGGCCAGTATCTCAGCGTGAACGATACCGGCCCCGGCATCCCAGAGGACGAGATCCCCGTCGTCATGTCGTCCTTCGGCCGCGGCTCGCTGGCCATCAAGACGGCGGAGCAGGGCTCGGGCCTCGGGCTGCCGATCGTGAAGGGCCTCGTCGACCTCCATGGCGGCGGCTTCCAGCTGAAGTCGAAGCCGCGCGAGGGCACGGAGGTGATCGTCACCTTCCCGGCCGCCCGCGTCATCGACGCCCTGCCGGCCGTCGACATGAAGCCGAAGAATTCGAAGGCGGCCTGACCCGGGGATTCTTCCGGAGGTGACGAACGCGAGCGGGCACGCCACATAGGGTTCATGCCTCGCGTCTCCAGCCCCTGCCTTCGCGTCTGCATCCTCGATCCCGAGAGCGGGCTCTGCGAGGGCTGCGGCCGCACGCGCGACGAGATCGCGCGGTGGGGCAGCATGAGCGAGGACGAGCGCCTCGCCATCATGGCGGGGCTCGACGAGCGGATGCGCCGCCTGCTCCTCCCCGAGCGGGCGCAATCGGAAGCCGGTTGATGGGTGCCGTCGGCTGGGGCTGGATCGTCGCCGTCATCGCCTGGGCGGTGGCTGTCGTCGGAAGCGGGCCCATCGGGGGCTTCTCCACCACCGAGATCGCCTCCGCCCTCGCCTTCCTGGCCGTCGCCCTGATGCTCACCGGCTGGGCGACGCAGCGCTCCCGCGGGACGTGGCGCAACGCGGTCGCCTCCGTGGCGATCTGGGTTGTGCTGGTCGGCAGCCTCGGGGCAGCCTACCTGCACCGGACCGAGCTCGGCGAGGCCATCCGTGGCGTCAGCGAGGAGATCGGCCTCGGCCTGCCTGAGGCCACAATCATCCAGGGCGGGGAGGTGGCCGTGAACCGCCGCTATGACGGCACCTTCGTCATCCCGGCCAGGATCAACGACCGGGACGTGCCGTTCCTCTTCGATACGGGCGCGAGCTCGGTCGTCCTCTCCGCCGAGACGGCCGCCATCCTGGGCTTCAAGCCGGAGACGCTGAACTTCCGCATCCCCGTATCGACTGCGAACGGGCGCGGCTTGGCTGCGCCGATCACCATCGAGCGCCTCAGCGTCGGGCCGATCCAGATGCGGCGGCTCTCCGCGCTGGTCGCCCGACCCGGGATGCTCGAAGGCAACCTTCTCGGCCAGACCTTCCTGGAGCGGCTGGACTCCTACGAGGTCCGCGGCCGACGCCTCGTCTTGCGCGCCGCGAAGGCTTAAACCCGACCAAACGTCCGAAACGACGCCGAATAGGAGACGCCCTTGCCCGAGACCATGACCGCGATCGAGATCACGGCACCCGGCGCACCCGAGGTGCTGAAGCCGGGCAGCCGGCCGGTGCCGAAGCCCAAGGAGGGCGAGGTCCTCATCGAGGTCCACGCGGCCGGCATCAACCGGCCGGACGTGTTCCAGCGCAAGGGCCATTACGATCCGCCGCCCGGCGCCAGCGACATCCCGGGCCTCGAGATCGCGGGCCGGGTGGTCGAGATCGGACCCGGCGTCTCCGACCTGAAGGTCGGCGACGAGGTCTGCGCCCTGGTCGCCGGCGGCGGCTATGCCGAGTTCTGCACCGCCCCCGCGGCACAATGCCTGCCGGTGCCGAAGGGCCTGAGCATGGTCGAGGCGGCCGCCCTGCCGGAGACCTTCTTCACGGTCTGGAGCAACGTCTTCGACCGCGGCCTGCTCAAGAGCGGCGAGACGCTGCTGGTCCATGGCGGCTCCTCCGGCATCGGCACGACCGCGATCCAGCTCGCCAAGGCGGCGGGCGCGCGCGTCTTCACCACCGCCGGCAGCGCGGAGAAATGCGAGGCCTGCGTGAAGCTCGGCGCGGACCGGGCCATCAACTACCGCGAGGAGGATTTCGCGGCGGTCGTGAAGGAGGCCACCGGCGGCAAGGGCGTCGACGTGGTCCTCGACATGGTCGGCGGCGACTACATCCCGCGCTCGATCTCCGTCATGGCGCCGGACGGCCGCCACGTCTCCATCGCCTTCCTGCGCGGCTCGAAGGCGGAGATCGACTTCAACCGCGTCATGCGCAACCGGCTGACGCTCACCGGCTCGACCCTGCGTCCGCGCCCGATCGCCGACAAGGCCGCCATCGCGGCCAAGCTGAAGGAGCATGTCTGGCCGAAGCTGTCCGACGGCTCCATCCGGCCGCTCGTCCACGCGACCTTCCCGCTCGCGGAGGCCGCGAAGGGCCATGCGCTGATGGAATCGAGCCAGCATATCGGCAAGATCGTCCTCGTCGTGCGAGGGGCGGCGGCATGACCCCGACCGCGAACGTCAACGACCCGTCGAGCATCGAGCAGGTCTACCCGCTCGACCGCTTCCGCCAGGATGCGAACCGCAACAGCATCCCGAATGGCAGTATCCTGTACGGCCTGACCGTGCTGTCGCCGCCCGACGAGAGCGGCGCCTTCCACCTGCAGCAGGCGGAGCGGCAGAGCGGCGAGCGCGATCGGCCGGTCGGCGGATACGCGAAGTTCCTCCCGGCGACGGGGTGCGCGGGGGACCTGGAGGCGGACAAGGCCGATTACGCCAGCTTCCTCGCGCGCGTCACCGAGACGGCGCGACAGCTGCGCGAGGTGCAGCCCGCGGATGGCCGCCTGCACGGATTTCGCGGAGGGTAGCGGACCGGCATCCGGCCCGCGGAGAAAAGTCGGGCTCCGGCAAGGCTTTATGCTGGTATTCCAGAGCAGAATCCGGCTATTTTTTCGGCGTGCAGAAGACAGCAGCCCGCCCTCGCCTGAACGTTGCCCCGCTCGACGCGAGCGTGAGCCTACGCGCGCTCGCGTACGACTCGCTGAAACGCGCCATCACGGACATGGACATCTACGGGGCGGACGAGGAAATCCGTCTCGACGAACGCCAACTCTCGCAGGATCTCGGCGTCAGCCGCACGCCGATCCGCGAGGCGCTGACCGTGCTGGAGCAGGAGGGCTTCGTCCGGTCCGTCCCGCGGCGGGGCATCTTCGTCATCCGCAAGTCGAAGCGCGAGATCATCGAGCTCATCCAGGTCTGGGCGGCGCTCGAGAGCATGGCGGCGCGGCTCGCGGCCGAGCGCGCGAGCGACGCGGAACTCGCCGGCCTGAAGACGATCTTCTCGGAGTTCGAGCAGGACCAGCCCGGCGAGCACGTGCACGAATATTCCGACGCCAATATCCGCTTCCACCAGACCATCATCCGGCTCGGCGGCTGCACGCTGATCCAGGAGATGACCGAGAACCTGTTCCTGCACATGCGGGCCATCCGGGCCGTGTCCGTCCGGCAGAGCAACCGCGCCGCGCAGTCGAAGGCCGACCACGAACGCATCATCGCCGCGCTGCAGCGCCGCGACGCGCTCGGCGCCGAAGCCGCCGTCCGCGACCACACCCTCGGCCTCGCCGAGCACGTCGCGAAGCACGGCGTATTTCACGACTGAGGGCGACGCGCACGGATGTGACGGGCCGCCACCCGCCCGCTCACCTAGGCGCAAACCGCGCCCAGGGCGGCTCCAGCCGGTCGTTGCGAGCGTAGCGAAGCAATCCAGCCTTTCCGCCGCCTCCCCGCTCACCCCGGCGCAGGCCGGGGTCTAGTCCCTGGGCACCGGCCTTCGCCGGTGTGAGCGGAATCCCGAGTTGACAAACTCAGCATTTATTCCTATATAACGCGCACTCCCCTCCGACGAGGGAGCCGCGTGCGCACCGGTCACGTCTGGCGGAGGGGAGGACGGGTCCCAGGGTCTCGGTCCGGTCGGCCGGGGCGCTTGGGCGGCTGACCGGGCGTGTGCCTATGGGGCCGAAAAGACCGTCGCGGGATGCAAGTCGGGGTAATCCGGCTTGCGGATCCGGAATGTTGCCGAAGGCGGCAGCGGCCGGGTTCGCCGGGAGGGACCTGAGCACCCACCCAGATTCCAGCGCTATACAAAATGAGGCCGGAGAACCGGCATCCCGCTCCCCTCGAGGATTTCGGGCCAGCTCTTTGACAGTGCCGATGGACCAGACCCCGGGCCGGGGAAGGACGGCGCGTGCGCGGATTGCTGGGGCGAGTGCCGCCCGACCTCCCGCACCACCCTCTTGGGGATCCCGGAGGAAGGTTTTTGGCGCGGGCAGCTCCGCCGCGCCCCCTCTCCCGTGCGGGAGAGGGATGGGGTGAGGTCAGGACGTCACAGGACAAGGCTCCGCACGCGACTTTGCTGTGAGCGGGCGCTTAACCGTCGCAGGTCAGTCCCGGGGTAGTGCCTCTGACCCGCTCATCCCGGCGAAAGCCGGGATCCAAGGGTGGACACCGGCTTGCGCCGGTGCGAGCGGAGGGGGATCGCGCCCCTCCCCTACTCGGCCGCCATCTTGTCCGGCGTGCCGCCGATCGCGCCCGATTGCCGGATCTGGTCCATCTGGTTCTCGTTGAAGCCGAGCACGTCGCGGAGGATCTCCTCCGTGTGCTCGCCGAGCAGAGGTGAACGCGCCACCTCGGATGGAGAATCCGAGAGTTTGATCGGGTTTCCGACCGTGATGTACTTGCCGCGGGTGGGATGATCGACCTCGACGAGCGTGCCCGTCGCATAGAGCGACTGGTCCTGCGCGATCTCCTTCATGGAAAGGATCGGCCCGCAGGGGATGTCGTACTTGTTGAGGATCTCCATCGCCTCGAACTTGTCGTGCTGGGTCGTCCAGGCCTCGATGCGGCCGAAGATCTCGTTCAGGCGCGGCAGGCGCGCCGCGGGCTTGGCGTAATCCGGGTGCGTCTTCCACTCCGGCTCGCCGATCACGTCGCAGATCTTCTCCCAGACGGGCGCCTGGGTGATGAAGTAGATGTAGGCGTTCGGGTCGGTCTCCCAGCCCTTGCACTTGAGGATGCGGCCGGGCTGGCCGCCGCCGGAATCGTTGCCGGCCCGCGGGGTCGCGTCGCCGAACGGAATGCCCTCGCCATATTGCGAGTACTCGGTGAGCGGCCCGTGGGCGAGGCGCTGCTGGTCGCGCAGCTTCACGCGGCAGAGGTTCAGCACGCCGTCCTGCATGGCGCAGGTGACCTTCTGGCCCTTGCCGGTCTTCTCGCGCTGGAACAGCGCCGTCACGATGCCGAGCGCGAGGTGGAGGCCGGTGCCGGAATCGCCGATCTGCGCGCCCGTGACCAGCGGGATCCCGTCCCGGAAGCCGGTCGTGGAGGCCGCGCCGCCGGTGCATTGCGCGACGTTCTCGTAGACCTTGCAATCCTCGTAGGGGCCGGGGCCGAAACCCTTGATCGAGGCCACGATCATGCGCGGGTTCAGGCTGTGGATGTGGTCCCAGGTGAGCCCCATCCGGTCGAGTGCGCCGGGCGCGAAGTTCTCGACGAGGACGTCGCAGGTCTTGATCAGCGCCTCGAGGACTTCCTTGCCCTTCGGGTTCTTCGAATCGATCGTGATCGAGCGCTTGTTGTGGTTCAGCATCGTGAAATAGAGGCTGTCCGCGTCCTTCACGTCCCGAAGCTGGCCGCGGGTGATGTCGCCGACACCCGGCCGCTCCACCTTGATCACGTCAGCCCCGAACCAGGCGAGAAGCTGGGTGCAGGTCGGTCCCGACTGCACATGCGTGAAATCGAGGATGCGGACGCCGTCCAATGCCTTGGTCATGAGATCCCTCCGATCGATCGGCGGGGCCAGGTCGCCCGCCCCTATGCTGCGATGGTGAAACCGTCCCGCCCGCGAGGGGCGGGACGCGCTCGTCTCGTCGTCAGGCCGCGCCGGCGGTCCCGGTCTCGGTGCCTTCCGGCTTCGGCTGCTTCTTCTTGAGAGCGCTTTGCGGGTTGAGGTTGCCGATGCGGCCGCTCTCGCTGCCCGCCGCCGGGTCGATCACGGCGTTGATCAGGGTCGGCTTGCCCGAATCCATCGCCTCGACCACGGCCCGCCGGAGCTCGTCGGGGCTCGTCGCGTTCACGCCGACGCCGCCGAAGGCCTCGATCATCTTGTCGTAGCGAGCGCCCTTCACGAAGACCGTGGTGGCCGGGTCGTCGCCCCCGGCATTCTGGTCCGTGCCGCGGTAGATGCCGTCGTTGTTGAAGACGACCACGCAGACCGGGAGGTTGTACCGGCAGATGGTCTCGATCTCCATGCCGGAGAACCCGAAGGCGCTGTCGCCCTCGACGGCGAGGACCGGGTTCCCGGTCTCGACCGCGGCGGCGATCGAGTAGCCCATGCCGATGCCCATGATGCCCCAGGTGCCGACATCGATGCGCTTCCTCGGCTGGTACATGTCGATGATGCCGCGGGCGAGGTCGAGCGTGTTGGCGCCCTCGTTCACCAGGATGGCATTCGGCCGGTCCTTGATGACCTGGCGCAGCACGCCGAGCGCGCCGTGGTAGTCCATCGGCACGTTGTTGTTCATGAGCCGCGGCGCCATCTTGGCGACGTTGTCGTCCCGCTTCTTGGAGACGGCGCCGATCCAGTCGGCGGAAGGCTTCGTCCAGCCGCCGCCCATCTCCTTGAGGATCGCCTCGACGCAGGAGCCGATGTCGCCCACGACCGGCGCGACGATCTCGACGTTCGAGTCCATCTCCTTGGGCTCGATGTCGATCTGGATGAACTTCTTCGGCGCCTCGCCCCAGGCCTTGCCCTTGCCGTGCGAGAGCAGCCAGTTCAGCCGGGCGCCGATCAGCATGACGACGTCGGAATCCTTCAGCACCGTCGAGCGGGCGGCGCCGGCGCATTGCGGATGCGTGTCCGGCAGGAGCCCCTTCGCCATGCTCATCGGCAGGAAGGGGACGCCGGAGGTCTCGACGAGGTTGCGGATCGCGTCGTCCGCCTGAGCGTAGGAGGCGCCCTTGCCGAGGATGATCAGGGGCTTCTTCGCGCCCTTCAGCACCTCGACGGCACGCTTCACGGCGGAGGGGGCCGGGATCTGCGCCGGCGCGGCGTCGATCACCTTCACGAGCGACTTGCGGCCCGCCTCCGCGTCCATGACCTGGCCGAAGAGCTTCGCCGGCAGGTCGAGATAGACCCCGCCCGGACGGCCCGAGACCGCGGCCCGGATCGCGCGGGCGATGCCGATGCCGATATCCTGCGCGTGCAGCACCCGGAAGGCGGCCTTGCACATCGTCTTGGCGACGGCGAGCTGGTCCATCTCCTCGTAGTCGCCCTGCTGCAGGTCGACGATCTCCCGCTCGGAGGAGCCCGAGATGAGGATCATCGGGAAGCAGTTCGTGGTGGCGTGCGCGAGCGCCGTCAGGCCGTTCAGAAAGCCGGGCGCCGACACCGTGAGGCACACGCCGGGCTTCTTGGTGAGGTAGCCCGCGATGGAAGCCGCGTAGCCGGCATTCTGCTCGTGGCGGAAGGAGAAGACGCGCATCCCCTCGGCCTGCATCATCCGGCCGAGATCCGTGATCGGGATGCCCGGCACGTTGTAGATGTTGGTGATGCCGTTGAGCTTCAGCGCATCGATGACCAGGTGGAACCCGTCGGTCAGCTCCGGCTCGTGGCCGACGTCCTCAACGTTCTGATCGATGCTCCGCACTGCCGACATTCTGCTCCCTCCGAAACCCTATGTTGAATCGTTCCTCGTCCCGCTAGGCGGGCGGACTGGCCGCATCCTGAGCGGGAGCGATCGCCTGGCAGCAGACGAGCACGCCGGTGCTGCCGCAACAGTCATCACCCGCCCGGCGGCAGCGGCACGCGCTGCACGTGGCGAGCCCCGAAGCGGCGGGCAGCCGCTCCCGACTTTTGCGCAAGCATGTCAGGGCCATGCAGCCCCTCCCCGGCGTCCCGCGCCACGCCTCGCGCGGAGGTCGGCGGACCGTCCCTCACGCTGTCCAAAGCGAGCGTCTTCTCCCGCCGTTATCGTTGGCATGCCAAATACCAGAGGTCAATCTGGCGTGCGTCTCCGACCTTCTGACGCTTGACATCCCGGCGCCTTGGCATGCCAAATACCAGCATGGGTTCGGGCCCGTTTCGGGTGGCTCAAACCACCGCGTTCCGGCAGGATCGAACCAAAGGCGCGCACCGACGTGCCCGGATCAGGAGGAGACCATATGGCTGAGGCAGCACTCAAGCGCAGCGACGATTACGGCTCGGCCGCGAAGGACGAGGTGCGGCGCGTTCTCGACCGCGTTAGGGCCGAGGGCCGCACCAGCCTGACGGCGCCCGAAGGCAAGCTCGTCTGCGACGCCTACGGCATTCCGGTGCCGAAGGAGGGTGTTGCGACCTCCGCTTCCGACGCGACCCGGCTGGCCGATTCGATGGGCTATCCCGTCGTGCTGAAGATCGTCTCCCCGGACATCCTGCATAAGACGGAGGCGGGCGGCGTCCTCGTGGGGCTTAAGAGCGCCGACGAGGTGGCGAAGGGCTACGAGACGATCCTCGCCAACGCCAAGAACTACAAGGCCGACGCGAAGATCGACGGCGTCCAGATCCAGCAGATGCTGAAGGGCGGCACCGAGGTGATCGTCGGCGCCATCACGGACGGCTCCTTCGGCAAGCTCGTCGCCTTCGGCCTCGGCGGCGTGCTCGTGGAGGTCCTGAAGGACATCACCTTCCGCCTGGCGCCCGCGACGCGCGAGGACGCGCTCTCCATGCTCGACGGCATCCAGGCCCACGAGATGCTGAAGGGCGTGCGCGGCGGCGATCCGGTGAACCGCGAGGCGGTCGCGAACGTGATCGTGAAGGTCAGCCAGCTCGTCTCCGACTTCCCCGAGATCTCCGAGCTCGACCTCAACCCGGTCTTCGCCACCAAGGACGACGCCATCGCGGCGGACGTCCGCATCGTGGTGGATTTCGACGCGAAGCCCCGTCCGGCCGTCCGCTCCAACGAGGAAATCGTGACGGCCATGAACCGGATCATGCGGCCCAAGGCGGTCGCCGTGATCGGCGCGTCCGCCGAGGCCGGCAAGATCGGCAACTCGGTGATGAAGAACCTCATCAACGGCGGCTACAAGGGCCAGATCTATCCGATCCACCCCAAGGCCGACGAGATCCTCGGCTACAAGGCCTACAAGAGCGTCAAGGACGTCGAGGGCGTGATCGACACGGCCGTCTTCGCCATCCCGGCGAAGTTCGTGGCGGCAGCGTTGACCGAGTGCGGCGAGAAGCAGATCCCCGGCGCGGTGCTCATCCCGTCGGGCTTCGCAGAGGCAGGCGAGCCGGCGCTCCAGGAGGAGATCGTCGAGGTCGGCAAGAAGTACAACATCCGGCTCATGGGGCCGAACATCTACGGCTTCTACTACACGCCCGAGAATCTCTGCGCGACCTTCTGCACGGCCTATGACGTGAAGGGCTCGGCCGCCCTGTCCTCCCAGTCGGGCGGCATCGGCATGGCCATCATCGGCTTCTCGCGCTCGGCCAAGATGGGCGTCTCGGCGATCGTCGGGCTCGGCAACAAGTCGGACATCGACGAGGACGATCTGCTCGCCTTCTTCGAGCAGGACGACAACACCAAGGTCATCGCCCAGCATTGCGAGGACCTGAAGGACGGCCGCGCCTTCGCGGAGGCCGCCAAGCGCGTCTCCAAGAAGAAGCCAGTCATCGTGCTCAAGGCGGGCCGCACCTCGGCCGGCGCCAAGGCAGCCGCATCCCACACGGGTGCGCTCGCAGGCAACGACAAGATCTACGAGGACGTCTTCAAGCAGGCCGGCGTCGTCCGTGCCCGCTCGCTCCGCCAGCTCCTCGAGTTCGCCCGCGGCGTCCCGATCCTGCCGACCCCGAAGGGTGAGAACGTCCTCATCATCACGGGTGCAGGCGGCTCGGGCGTGCTCCTGTCGGACTCGGTGGTCGATAACGGCCTCTCGCTCATGCAGATGCCGCCGGACCTCGACGAGGCCTTCAAGAAGTTCATCCCGCCCTTCGGTGCCTCCGGCAACCCGGTCGACATCACGGGCGGCGAGCCGCCGAAGACCTACCAGAACACGGTGAAGCTCGGGCTCGAGGACGACCGCATCCACGCGCTCATCCTCGGCTACTGGCACACGATCGTGACGCCGCCGATGGTCTTCGCGAAGCTGATGGTCGAGGTGGTCGAGGAGATGAAGGCGAAGGGCAAGGTGAAGCCCGTGGTCGCGTCGCTCGCGGGCGACGTCGAGGTCGAGGAGGCCGCGCAGTACCTCTACGATCACGGCATCCCGGCCTATGCCTACTCGACCGAGTTGCCGGTCGAGGTGCTCGGCGCGAAGTACAAGTGGGCGCGCGGCGCGGGGCTGCTATAACCATCTCCGGCGTCATGGCCGGGCTTGTCCCGGCCACCCCGATGAGATGACCTGAGCCTTTCCGATCGAGATGGCCGGGCCGAGCCCGGCCATGACAAGCGTGGGCCATGAACATCCATAATCCAGGCGTGATGGCAGGAACCGCTGCGGCGCGGTCGGTTCATCCGGGCTCCGGCCGCCGCAAGACCCGCGACACGCCGAAGGGCCGGCAGGTCGAGCCGCGGGCGCTTGCCGAGGTCGAGGCGCTGCTCGGCTCGAGGCCGCTCCGCGCCGACCTCCTGATCGAGCACCTTCACCTCCTGCAGGACCATTTCGGCTGCCTGCATGCGCGCCACCTTGCGGCGCTAGCGAACCTGATGCGGCTCGCCCTTGTGGAGGTCTACGAGGTCGCCTCCTTCTATGCCCATTTCGACATCGTGATGGATGGCGAGCCCGCTCCGCCGCCCGTGACGGTGCGCGTCTGCGACTCGCTCTCCTGCGCGCTCGCCGGGGCCGAGGCGCTGCTTGGCGCGCTGCAATCTTCGCTCGAGCCTGCCATCCGCGTCGTGCGGGCACCCTGCATGGGCGGCTGCCATCAAGCCCCGATGGCCGCGATCGGCCATGCCCTGCACCCGCATGCGACGGTCGAGAGTGTCACTTCGGAGGCGCAGGCCGGCCACACGCATCCGCAGGTCCCGGCCTATCCGGATTTCGAGGCCTACCGGGCGGCCGGCGGCTACAGACTCCTGTCCGAGCTCCTGGATGGCACGCGGGCTATCGAGGACGTCATCAAGACGATGGAGGATTCGGGCCTGCGCGGCCTCGGCGGCGCCGGCTTCCCCACCGGCCGGAAGTGGCGCTTCGTCCGCGCCGAACCCGCGCCGCGCCTCATGGCCGTGAACGGCGACGAGGGCGAGCCCGGCACCTTCAAGGACCGGCACTACCTGGAGACCGATCCCCACCGCTTCCTGGAGGGCATGCTGGTCGGCGCGCTCGCGGTCGAGGCGGAGGACGTCTACATCTACCTGCGGGACGAGTATCCGCAGTGCCGGGAGATCCTTCTTCGCGAGATCCCGAAGATCGAAGCGGCGGGCCTTTCGCGCCGCACGCGCATCCATCTCCGTCGCGGCGCAGGCGCCTATATCTGCGGCGAGGAGAGCGCCATGCTCGAATCCATCGAGGGCAAGCGCGGTCTGCCACGGCACAAGCCGCCCTTCCCCAGCCAGGTCGGCCTCTTCGGCCGTCCGACGCTGATCAACAATGTCGAGACGCTCTTCTGGGTGCGCGAGATCGTTGAAAAGGGCCCCGACTGGTTCGGCTCGCACGGCCGGAACGGCCGCAAGGGCCTGCGCACCTTCTCCGTCTCCGGCCGGGTCCATGAGCCGGGCGTGAAGCTCGCGCCCGCGGGCATCACGGCCCGCGAGCTCATCGACGAATATTGCGGCGGCATGGCCGAGGGCCACGTCTTCAAGGGCTACCTGCCGGGCGGGGCGTCCGGCGGCATCCTGCCCGCCTCGATGGGCGACATCCCGCTGGATTTCGGAACCCTGGAGCCGCACGGCTCATTCATCGGCTCGGCCGCCGTCGTGGTCCTGTCCGACCGGGACAACATGAGGGACGTCGCGCTGAACCTCATGAAGTTCTTCGAGGACGAATCCTGCGGGCAATGCACGCCGTGCCGGATCGGGACCGAGAAGGCGGTCACGATCATGGAGCGGGACCGCTGGGACGAGGATCTGCTGAACGAGCTCACGAAGGTGATGACGGACGCGTCCATCTGCGGCCTCGGCCAGGCGGCCATGAACCCCGTGAAGCAGGTCATGAAGCATTTTCGCGACGACTTCGCCGGCATCGCGCCCGCGGTCGCAGCGGAAGAGCCCACACCCGGCAAGCCGGCGCGGTATTGAGAAGAGGCCCACCATGTCTGACGGGCTCCCCATCT
>JAFAEL010000137.1 GCA_023423995.1 Pseudomonadota bacterium
CTGTGGGGGAGGAGACGCGAGTCCCGCCGGCTCGCGAGCTTCCCGGCCTGGAGCCGTCGCATCTCGCCATCATCGCCTCGCTGCCCGCTCGCGGCGGCGCGGGCCCTGCAGGGTCCTGAAATTCCCGGCCAGGGCCGCCGCGAAGGCGGGATCGTTGATGTGGAGGGGGAGCCGCAGGAGCTGCCGGTTGGCGTTCTGCCGCACCGTGCGCTCGAGCGCCTCGAACAGGGCCGCGTCCGCGTCGGGATCGTGGAAGGGCTGCCCCGGGGCGTCGAGCGCGGAGACGCCCCGCTCCGGGATGAGGAAGCGGACGGGGCCTTCCATGGCGTTCAACCGCTCGCCGATCCAGCGCCCCATCCGGGCGTTCTCCTCCGCGGTGGTCCGCATCAGGGTGATCTGCGGGTTGTGCGGGTAGAGCCTGCGGTCGCGATAGGGCTCCGGCACGGTCTCGGGTGCCGCGAAATTGACCATGTCGAGCGCGCCGACCGATCCGACATAGGGGATGCGGGTGCGGATGACGGCGCCGAACCGGTCCTCGGTCGCGGGCAGGATCCCGCCCATCATCATGTCGCAGATCTCGGTCGTGGAGACGTCGATCACGCCGGCCAGCATCCCGGAATCGACGAGCTTCTCCATCGCGCGCCCGCCCGTTCCGGTCGCGTGGAAGACGAGCGGCTCCCATTCGGTCGCGATCAGCTTCGAGACCGCCTGCACGCAGGGCGTCGTCACGCCGAACATCGTGAGCCCGACGAGCGGCTTCTCCGCGCCCTCGGGCCGCCGGCCGGCCGGCTCGCGGCGAAGCTCGGCGAGGCGCGCCTTCGCCATGCCGGCCATCGCCCGCGCGCCGTTGCCGAGGACGCTCCGGGAGATCCGGTTGAGCCCCTGCACGTCCGTCACGGAATGCATCATGGTGATGTCCGCCGCGCCGACATAGGCGGCGACGTTCCCCGACGCGACGGTCGAGATCATGATCTTGGGCACGCCGATCGGCAGCGCCTGCATGCCCGCCGTCGCGAGCGCGGTTCCCCCGGAGCCACCGGCCGCGATTACGCCGAGCACGCCCTGCTGCCGGGGCAGCCAGGCCCTGAACGCCTCCGTCATGGCGGCGACGGCGGTGCCGCGGTCACCCGAGGCGAGCCCGGCCGAGCCGCGCGGATGGGCCAGCGCCACCTCCTGCGGCGAGACATCCGCGCCCGCGCTCCGCCCCGATGTCGAGAGATCGACGAGCCGGGTCCGCAGCCCCTCCTCGCGAAGGATGTCGCGAATGAAGCGGAGCTCGTCGCCCTTGGTGTCGAGCGTGCCGGCGACGATCACGACGGGCTCGCCGACGACGTTGCTGGCGAGCGGCCCGGTCGCCGAAACGCGCCTTCCGTCGAGTGTGGCCAGGACCGGCCGCGAGAGCGTCCGCGCCTGGGCCTCGATGCGGGATGCCGGCACCGGCTGCGACCACCGGGTCGGCAGGACCGGATTGGAGACGTAGACGCGCGTCGGCCCGGCCGGGGGCGGCCGGGACGGCGGGGCAGCCTGCGCCGACGCGGGCTCCGTCACGCCGTCGGTCTCGTCGTGGCCGTGGCGGCCGACGCCGAGCAGCCGCTGCTGCAGGTCGCGGTCGCCCGCGAGCGTCGCGGAGGCGATGATGCGGTTGACGCGGCCATTGACCATGATGGCGACCGGGTCGGACATCTCGGTCGCGACGCCGATATTCTGCTCGATGACCAGGATGGCCATGTCGCCGGCCTCGGCGAGGGCGACGAGCATCTCCTCGACCTGCGCCACGATCACGGGGGCGAGCCCCTCCGTCGGCTCGTCCATGATCAGGAGGCGCGGGTTCATCAGCAGCGCGCGGCTGATCGCCAGCATCTGCTGCTCGCCGCCGGAGAGCTGGGCGCCGCCGTTGTTGCGGCGCTCGGCGAGGCGCGGAAAGGTCTCGTAGATCCGCTCCGGCGTCCAGGCGCCGCGATTGCCGCGCTGCATCAGGCGCAGATGCTCGTCGACGGTGAGCGAGCGCCACAGGCGGCGGCCCTGCGGCACGTAGCCGATCCCGCGCCGCGCCACCTCGGCCGGGCTCCGGCCGGCGATCTCCTCGCCGAAGAAGCGGATCGACCCGGAACTGATCGGCACGAGGCCCATGATGGCCTTGCACAGCGTGGTCTTGCCCATGCCGTTGCGGCCGACGACGGAGAGCACGCCCCCCTGCAGCGTCAGGTCGACGCCCTGCAGCGCGTGCGAGCGCCCGTAGAAGACGTTCAGGCCGGCGACCTGGAGGACCGGGACCCCGGGCGGCGGGGGAGCGTGGAAGCGCTCAGCCATGGCCGCCTCCGAGATACAGCTCCTGCACCTCCGGGTCGGACTCGATCTCCTCCGGCCGCCCTTCCTTGAAGATGCGGCCGTTGTGCATCATCGTCACGCTCTCGACGACGCGCAAAGCCACGTCCATGTCGTGCTCGATGATGATGTAGCCGATATGCGCGGGCAGCGAGGTCAGGATGTTGACGAGGTCGCGCCGCTCGGTCGGCGACAGGCCGGCCGCAGGCTCGTCGAACAGGATGAAGCGCGGCGCCCCCGAGAGGGCGAGCGCGATCTCGAGCTGGCGCTGCTGCCCGTAGGCGAGTTCCCCGACCAGGCGGTCCTTCACGTCCGTGAGGTGCACGGCGTCCACGAGGGCCTCGGCGGCCTGCGTCAACGTCTCGTCGCGGCGCGGGCGCAGGAGCGAGAAGCGGTTCCGCGACACGCCCCGGCAGGCGAGATAGACGTTGTCGAGGACGCTCAGCCCGGTGAAGAGCGACGAGATCTGGTAGGTGCGCCGCAGGCCCCGGCGGATGCGCTCCTGGGGCGGGAAGGCCGTCACATCCTCGCCGAAGAACCGGATGATGCCGGAGGTGGGCGGGAAATCGCCCGTGATGCAGTTGAACAGCGTCGTCTTGCCGGCGCCGTTCGATCCCAGCACGGCGCGCCGCTCGCCCGGGCGGACGCTGAGCGTCACGTCCGAGAGCGCCGCGAGCGCACCGAAGAGGCGGGCGACGCCGCGCAATTCGAGCGCGTTGTCGGAGCCCGACGAGCGCAGGCCGCGAAGCGCGACGGCGCTCATGGCCCCCTCCCCGCCACACCCATGGCGGAGGAGCGCGCGTCCCGGCTCCTGAGGTAGCGCTCGCGCAGGCGCTCGAAGATGCCGACGAGCCCGCCCGGCGAGAACAGGACGATGACCAGGAAGCCGAGGCCGATCAGGAGCTGGAAGCGCTTCCCGTCGAGGCCGACGGCCTCCAGCAGGTCCAGCGAGAAGGTGCGCAGCAGGACATAGACGAGCGCGCCCACGAAGGGGCCGATCGGGCGCGACAGCCCGCCCACCACGGCGATGATGAGGACGTCCACCACCGGGCCGATACCCGCCGTGCCGGGCGAGATCTGCCCCTGGTACCAGACCAGCAGGACGCCGGCGGCCGCAGCGATCACGGACGCGAACGTATAGGCGGCGATCCGGTGCGCCGCGACGTTGAAGCCGAGCGCGGCCATGCGGCGGGGATTATCGCGCGTGCCCTGGAGGGCGAGGCCGAACGGCGCGCGCGCGACATACAGGACGGCCCCGTAGGCGAGCGCCCCACAGCCGAGGCAGAGATAGTAGAACGGGATGGTCTCGCGCCAGTCGACGCCCAGGAAATGCGGCGGCGCGATGCCGTTGAAGCCGCTGAACCCGTTGAAGATCGTGTAGTTCTGCAGCGCGAGATAGTAGAAGGCCGACGCGATCGCGAGCGTGATCATGATCGTGTAGATGCCCTCCGTCCGGACGGAGAGCGCGCCGCTCACGGTGCCGAAGATCGTGGCCAGCACGATCGCGACCGGCACGGCCGTCCACCAGGGCCATTTCAGGCTGATCTGCGCGATGGCGCTGTCGCCGAGGATCGCCACGAGGTAGCCGGCGAAGGCCGCCACCGTCATCTGCACCAAGCTGACGATCCCGCCATAGCCGGCGAGGAACATGAGACTCAGGGCGACCATGCCGAGGATGATCGCGTAGGCGAAGATCTGGACGAGCCAGAAGGGGCTCGCGATCAGCGGCATGAGGAGCAGGATCGCGGCCACGACCCAGAACGGCGTGCCGAGCCCGGCGATCGCCTCGGCGACGCCGCGCGCCGGCCGGCCCGGAGGGCTGAAGGCGACGGGCGTGTCCGCGACGGCCATGGTCAGCGCCTCACCGCGGCGAGGCCCTGCGGCCTCACGGCGAGGACCGCGACCATGATGAGGAAGGTCAGCATCACGGCATAGGTCGGCATGTAGACCGAGCCGAACTGCTCGGCGAGGCCGACGATCAGGGCGCCGACGGCCGCGCCGGGGATCGACCCCATCCCGCCCACGATCACGACGACGAGGGAAGAGAGCAGGATCTTCGTGTCCTCGCCCGGCTGCAGGGACTGGAAGGTGCCGCCGACGACGCCCGCAAGGCCGGCGAGCCCCGCCCCGAAGGCGAAGATCATCACGAAGACGAGCTGGACGCGGACTCCCGTCGCCGAGAGCATGTCGCGGTCGTCGACGCCCGCCCGCACCAGCATGCCGACCCGCGTGCGGTTCAGCGCGAGCCACATCAGGATCCCGACCAATACGGCGCCGCAGAAGATCGCGAGCCGCAGCGCCGGATAGGTCATCATCACGGCCTCGCCATTGCTCCGCACGGCGACCGCGAAGGGCAGCTGGACGGGCCCGGCGAGCCAGGCCGGCGTCTCGACCTGGAAGGTGTCGCCGCCATAGCCCCAGAGGAGCAGGTCGGCGAACACGATGGAGAGGCCGATCGTCACCAGCGTCTGGCGGAGGTCCTGCCCCTCCATCCAGCGGAACAGGAAGACCTGCATCAGCACCCCGACGAGCGCGACGACCAGGAAGGCGGCGACTAGGGCGGCCGCCCAGGAGCCGGTGGCGACGCCCACGCTCCAGCCGAGGTAGCCGCCGAGCAGGTAGAGGGAGCCATGCGCCAGGTTCACGTTGCGCATCAGGCCGAAGATCAGCGTGAAGCCGCTCGCGACCAGGAAATAGAGCGCGCCGAGCGTGATCCCGTTGAGGAGCGCGCTGAGGAACACGCGCTTGCGGCCGAGCGCGGCCTCCATGCCGGGCGTCCAGACCGCGAAGACCAGCCAGAGGAGGAGCGCCACCGCCACCAGGATGACGAGCGACCAGACCGGGCGGCGCTCCACGAACGCCCTCACGGCCGCGGCCCCGCCATCCGGCGCGGGCCGGCTTTCCGATCGATCCCGCGCCGCCTCATGGGCCCGGATCCTCCCCTCGCCCGGCCGTCGAGGGCCGGGTCGCCCCTCGGATCATAGGGCTGGTTCGCGGGGGCGGCATGTCGCCCAGTCTGATTCTAGTGCGGCCGCACATGGGCCACCTGCCGGTAATTCGTCGGCGCCATGCCGACATGCGCGGCGAAGAACCGGGTAAATCCGCTCTGCGACGTGAACCCGAGGTCGAGCCCGATCTCCGTCACCGAGAGATTGCTGCCGGCGACCTGTGCGATGGCGCGCTCCATCAGCAGGGTCTTCAGGTAGATGTTCGGCGTGATCCCGGTCTGCTGCCGGAACAGCTTGTAGAAATGGGGCCGCGACAGCCCTGCCTGCCGGGCCACTCCGTCGAGGCAGAGGCCCGCGCCGCCGATCTCGGACAGGATCTGGATGGACTTGCGGACCCGGTAGTCGCGGACACCCTCCGGGTCCTGCTCGTCGGGGTCCCGCCCGCGCCAGGATTCCTCGAAGGAGGCGGCCGTGAGCTCGAACAGGAGGCGATCGACCAGGCCGGAGGCCCGCCCGCCCGGCAGGAGGCGCGTCACCTCGCCGACGAGCCGCGCGATCGCGGGCGAGACGGGAATGTCGGCGCGCCCGAACCGGAGCGCGGTGCTCCTGCCGGGCCGCGTCGGGAACCAGGACGGATTGACGTAGAGGACGAGGCACAGCGACCCGGCCTCGTTCCCGGGCGGCACGAAGCTGTGCGGCTGCCACGGGTTCACGCCCGACGCCAAGGCCTGCGAGCATTCGTGGAACGCCTCGCCCACGCCCACGCGCGCAGCGGGCCCGCCGGCATGGAAGACGAGGTGACCTTCCCGATGGGCATGCGTGAGGATCGGCCGGTTCAGCTGATAGAGGCCGGCCCGGCCGAAACTGCCGTGATAGATGGCAATCGCCCTGCTCATCCCGCTCCCTCGTCATTAAGCCGAAGGCCGGACAGGGCCCGTCACTTCCGGGCCCGCGTCCTCTCGATGCTCCGAACCGCCCCTTGGGGCCGCGCGAAAGCCGCTCGCCCTGCACGCCTGTCGGGCGCAGGAGCGCGCCCGATGCCCCGCCTGCGCGGCGGGGTCGGGCATTGCGAAGGCGGCGCGCGCGGCGCCGCCGCTTACGCCGAGGCTCTCAGTAGGACGCCTTGCACTCGGGATTCGTCCTGCTCGGCAGCCCGATCTTCTGGAAGGCGGCTGCGTCGAGCCCGAGCGTCTGGTTCACGTTCGGGACCGCCTTCACGAACTTGTTCGTCAGCTCGCCATTGGGCAGTTCCGCCACCTCCGTGATGAAGGTCGTGGCGATCGCCTGGCGGTTGTCGTCGAGCTTGACCTTGCCGTTCGGCGCATCGAGCTCGACCTTGGCCAGTTCCGCCCGGAACTTCGCCCCGCCATCCGACAGGTCGCCATTCACCTTCTCGAGCGCGGTCCGGACGGCGTTGAAGGCGTTGTAGTAGTTCGTGGCGAACAGGGACGGGCTCGCGAAGCGCTTATCGGCCGGGAAGGATTCCTGGTAGAGCTTCACCCATTCCTTCCACTTCGGATCGTCCCACGCATCCGCGACGCCGCTCGAGGACGGCGTGCCGACGAGGAGCCTCTTCGCGGCACCGCGCGAGGACAGCACCGTCTGGTCCACCATGATGGAGCCGCCGATGAACTTCGCCTTGCCGCCGGTCTGGCTGTACTGGTTCAGGAAGTTCACGGCATCGCCGCCGCCGAGGCCCAGGAAGACGGCGTCGACATCGTCGGACAGGTTGGCGATGACCGAGCCGAAATCCTTCGTCCCGAGCGGGACCCATTGCCGCTGCACGATCTGGCCGCCCGCCTTGCAATAGCCGACGCCGAAGCCGAGCACCTGCGTGTAGGGGAAGGAATAGTCTTCCGCGATGATGGCGATCTTCTTGTAGCCCTTGTCCTTGAAGACGTACTCGCCGAGACCCGCCATCCACTGGGCGCCGTCGCTGTTGAAGCGGAAGAAGTTCGGGGCCGGGTTGATGTAGGTCGTCTCGAGAGCGCCCGACGAGCCGTTGACGATCGCGACGTTCGGGACGGTCTTGGCGTAGTCGCGCAGGGCGATGCCCTCCGATCCGGAGAGCGGCCCGATGATGATCTGGACCTTGTCCTGCTCGACGAGCTTGCGGGCCGCCCGGAGCGCGGAATCCGGGCTCGCGTCGGTCGGCACGATGATCAGCTCGATCTCCCGCCCCGCGATCTTGTTGCCGGCCTGCTTGGCGGCGATCTGGACCCCGCGGACGCCGTCCTCGCCTCCCGAGGTCAGGGCCCCCGAGAGCGTCGCCGTGACGCCGATCTTGAGTTTCTCCTGCGCCTGCGCCGCACCCGGCACGGCCAGCAGGCAACAGGCAGCAATCGCTGCCTTGAGCGCTCCTTGCATCCACGTCCCTCCCAGTCGCGTCCGGATTGTTTCCGGTTCGCTTGGGCCGATTGTGTCCCGTTTTCTTGGACCTTTTCAATGGGCCTGGAGCAGGATTCAGACGGAGGTGAATTCTTTAGTACGCTTTCCCTTGCCGATTCAGTGCCGGGCGCCTGCCGCGCGGGGCGGGACGGGTGACGCCAGGGTCGATCCTCGAATCCCCAGCGGCTGCGGCTGCGCGGCACCCGAGCTGAAGGTCCGGAGAAACTTCTCCTCCCGCACGGATAGAAGGGAGAAAAGGTTATCGAGGCGCAGCAGCATTTTGAAAAGCGTCTACGGCGCGCTTTTGCTAAACAGCCAAGATTACAGGCTCAGCTTCTTGGGATTCAGGAGATCGTCATGACCGAAATGCTCGCGCGGCGCGGTTTCCTGAAGGCCACGGCTGCGATGGCGGCGGGCGCGGCCGCCGGCTTTTCTTGCGTCGAGATCGCCAGCGCCGCGCCCATCACGGTGCCGACGATCGACAAGCTGACGATGCGGGTGCTGATCGACTCCGCGCACGACCAGTTCCTGAAGCCGTCGGTCGTCGGCGGGGTGCAGCACCAGCCGCCGGGCTCAGGCCGCGGCGCGGATTACCGCCAGGTCCTGCACAACCAGTGGGGGCTGTCGCTCTTCCTGGAATCGGAGCGCGACGCCGAGGCCCGCGCGATCCTGCTCGATTTCGGCTACAGCCCCGATGCGCTCCTAAACAATATCGGCATCCTCAAGGTCGATCCGACCAAGCTGGACGCGCTGGTCGTCAGCCACGGCCATCATGACCATTACGGCGGGCTGAACGGCTTCCTCGACAAGTACCGCAGCTCGCTCCCGCCCGAGCTCAGGCTCTATGCGGGCGGCGAGGACAATTTCTGCCACCGGGTCTCCCCGGCCGGCCAGGGCCAGTTCACCGATTTCGGCCAGCTCGACCGCCGCGACCTCGCCGCGCACAAGGTCACGACGGTGCTGTGCGAGACCCCGACCGTCATCGCCGGCCATGCCTTCACGACGGGGCAGATCAAGCGCCGCTCCATCGAGCGCATCCTGCCCAATACTTTCGTGGAGCGGGGCATGAAGGATGGGCTCGGCTGCAATGCCGACCATTACAGCCCGGCGGAGCTCGCGGGGAAGGTCATCCCGGATGAGCATGTCCACGAGCATGCGACCTGCTTCAACGTGAAGGGCAAGGGCCTCGTGGTGATCAGTTCCTGCGGCCATGTCGGCATCGTCAATTCGGTGCGGCAGGCGCAGGAGGTCTCGGGCATCGAGAAGGTGCACGCGATCGTCGGCGGCTTCCATCTCGGGCCGGCGCCGAAGGACTACCTCACGCAGGTCGTGGCCGAGGTGAAGAAGCTCCAGCCGGACGTCGTGATCCCGATGCATTGCAGCGGGCTGAACTTCGCCCTCGAGGCGCAGGCGCAGATGCCGGAGAACGTGCTGGTGCCGACCACCGGCAGCCGGCTGGTCTTCGGAGCCTGACCGGATGCCGGCACGGCAGGGCGGCGGCGTGAGGCGGCTCGCCGCCATCGCGGCGCTCGCCTGGCTGGCGGCCGCCCTCCCCCCGGCATCGCCCGGCGCGCAGGAGGCGCCAAAGCGGCGGTCGGCCGCGGAGCTGATGGACGTCCTGATGTGGAACCGCGAGCCGGTCGGCGGGCCTTTCGCGCTTACTGACCAGACGGGCCGGCGCCGCACGGACGCGGATTTCCGCGGCAGGCTGATGCTCGTCTATTTCGGCTTCACCTATTGCCCGGACATCTGCCCGACCGACCTGCAGGAGATGTCGCGCGCCGTGAACCTGCTGGGGGCCGAGGGCGAGGCCGTGCAGCCGATCTTCATCACGCTCGACCCCGAGCGCGACACCGCCGATCACCTCGCCACCTATGTCGACCTGTTCCACCCCCGGCTCGTCGGGCTCACGGGAAGCCCGGAGGCGATCGGCGCGGCGGCCGATGCGTATCGGGTGTATCACGAGAAGGTTTCGACCGGACCGGACGCCTATACGGTCGATCACAGCGGCTTCGTGTACCTGATGGATCGCGAGGGCCGGTATCTCGGCTTCTTTCCGCCGAACACGTCGGCGGAAAGGATGCTGACCATCATCAGGCCGCACCTCGCGGCGAAATAGGCCGCGAGGGCTGCCTGGCAGAAGCTATTGCTTGACAACCTTGCCGGTGCTGTCGACCTTCACCTCGTGCTTGCCGACCGGCGAAGCCAGCTCGATCTCGTAGATGATGTCCGAGCCGCCCTTCTCGATTTCCGCCTCAACGGCCCGGGCCGCGTTGCCGATCGCCTTCTCCGCCGCGCCCACGGCGTCGCGCAGGGACGTCTTGGCGGCCTGCAGGTCGCTCGGTTTCAAGCGGGAGAAGTACCGATCGAAGACCTTGTTCTCGGTCTTAATCACCGCGCCCGTATTGGCGTCGATCGTCTGCTCGACGAACTTGCCGTCCGGATAGAGCACCTTGATCTCGTAATAGGGCGACTGGTTCGGTCCCCCGCTGTCGAACTCGACCTCGACGGCCTCCCCCTTGCCGTTGATCTTCTCCGCGACCTCGACTGCTTCGATCAGCGGGATCTTGACTGCCTGGATTGCTCCGTACTTGCCGGCATGGGCAGGCTTGCCGGCCGCCGGCGCGGCTGTGGTCGTCCCCGACGGCGCGGCCGTGGAGGGTGCCGTCGTGGAGGGCGCGGTCGTGGTTTGCGCCAGGGCGAAACTCGCCGAAGTGCCGAGCAGCGCGAGCGCAACCGCCATGCGGAATTTCATGTTTCCCTCCTGAAGATGATGCGGGCCAACGCCACCGCCCGGGGGAGGTTCGACGCCTGCGGCCCTCTGTCCGGCTCCGACAAAGGCGGCGCCGCCGGCACTTCTTGGGTCCGTGGAGCGATCTGCCGTGTCCTGAATTGTACAAACCATGCGAGCGACGCTTCTTCACCAGCCGGGCACCGGCGGAAACGACCTTTCGACCGAGCACCTGCTCGAGGAGCTGGCGAAGGCCGGCATCCCCTCGGACCACCACTCGCTCTCCGATCCGGACTGGTGCGAGACCCTTGGCGGGACCGAGCTCGCGATCGTTGCGGGCGGGGACGGGACCGTTGCCCGCGCGCTCACGGGGCTCAAGGACCGGCGCGTGAAGCTCGCCATCCTGCCGCTCGGGGGTGCCAACAACATCGCGACCTCGCTCGGCTACCCCGAAGCGGATGTCGACCGCATCATCGCGGCGCTCGAGCACGCGCATGAAGCCCAGATCCGGGTCTGCGAAGCCCGCGGCCGGTGGGGAATCCGCCGCTTCGTCGAGGCCGTCGGGATCGGCGCGCTGGCCCGCTCGACCTCGGCCCTCCAGGACGAGCGCCTCGTCGGCGACGACAAGCGCCGCATCGGGCGCGAGGCGCTCGCCGGCGTGCTCCGCGAGATGGCGCCCGCGCGGGCAGCCTTCCATTTCGACGGGGAGGAGCTTCCGGAACCCGCGCTCCTCGTCGAATGCATGAACACCGCGATGATCGGGCCGAACCTTCCCCTTGGCCCCGATACCTCCGCCGGATCCGACGCGCTGTCGCTCGTATGGCTGCCCGAGAGGTCGCGAGCCGCCATGCTCGACTGGCTGCGCGACCCCGAGGGCGGGCCGCCGCCGGTCGAGCGGCGTTCCGTGTCACGCGTCGGCATCGATGCCCATGACGAGCCGCTGCGCATCGACGACAAGACCGTCGAGTGGGACGGAAGCCGCATCACCCTTACCGTGCTCGACACGCCCGTCACGGTCCTGGTTCCGGGAGCACTCAGATGAGCAGCCAAGTGCCTGATGCCGAAGACCGTCCCTCCGACCGCCTCCTGGCGGAGATCGAGCGCAGCGCCGTCGACCTCGCCCGCCTCGCCGGCACGGAGATCCAGGCCTCGCTCGGGCGGACGCTGAGCGTCCGGTACAAGGCGCTGGGCGATGACGAGACGCTGTTCCGCGATCCGGTCTCGGAGGTCGACCACCGGACGGAGGTCCTGATCCGGGCGCGCCTCGACGAGGCTTTCCCGGATCACGGCATCATCGGGGAGGAGCAGGACGACAAGCCCGCCGATCCCGACGCCTTCGTCTGGGCGGTCGATCCCATCGACGGCACGACGAACTTCATCAACGGCTTCCCGCTCTTCGCCGCCTCGATCGGCGTGCTGCACAGGGGCCGGCCGGTCGTGGGCGCCGTCTGGTGCTCCACCTCCCACGCGCTCCGGCCGGGCGTGTACCATGCGCGGCTCGGCGGGGCGCTGTCGTTCGAGGATGCCGAGTTCGAGCGGGTGGCGAGCGGCGACGTCCAGCGCCAGCTCGTCGGCCTGCCGCACGCGCCGCGGGGCTACGACGCGCGCTGGGATTCGCGGAAGAGCGGCTCCGCCGCGATCGAGACGGCCTTCGTGGCCGCGGGGCTGCTCCAGGCGGCGCGCTTCGACACGCCGAACGTCTGGGACGTCGCCGCCGGCATCGTGCTTGTGGAGGCGGCCGGAGGCGCCGTTCTCACCCGCGCAGGATCGGAGTGGCGTCCCTTCACGTCCTTCACGGGCCCGGGCGGGGCTCCCGATCCGCGCGCCTGGCGGCAGGACCTGGTTCTGGGGAGAGAGCCTGCCCTGCAGCAGCTCGCGCGGACGGACGACTAGGCCGCCATCAGCAGGCTGGCCTTCGCGGCCTTCATGTCGCGGGCCGGAGGCTGGCCGAACAGGCGCGCATAGTCGCGCGTGAATTGCGGCACGCTCTCGTAGCCGACCGCATAGGCGGCATCGCTGATCCGCGCGCCCTCCGCCAGCATCATGCGCCGCGCCTCGATGAGCCGGAGCTGCTTCTGGAACTGCAGCGGCGTCAGGGAGGTGATCGCCCGGAAATGCTCGTGGAACGAGGACGGGCTCATCCCGGCGACCTCCGCGAGGCGCTCGACCCGCAGCGCCTTGGCGAAATCGGACCGGATGACCGAGACGGCACGCGAGATCCGCTGCGCATGGCTGTCAGCGATCCCGAGGCTCCGGATCGCACCGCCATGCCGCCCCGAGAGAAGCCAGAAATGCAGCTCGCGCATCAGCTGGCCCTGGAGCACCGGCAGGGCCGCCGGGCGGTCGAGCAGCCGCAGGAGCCGCAGCGCCGCATCCGCGACCTCGGCTTCCGTCGGATCGACCCGGACCGGAGCGCCTATCGCGTAGGGAGAGGAGCCCATCTCGGTCGCGAGGGCCTCGATCACGGCGAGGTCGAGATCGATGACCAGCGACAGGTAGGGCGCGGCCGGCGAGGCCCGCGTGATCTGGCTGACCGTCGGCACGTCCGTGGTGATCAGCAGCGACTCGCCCGCGCCGAAATCGAACGTGCTGCATCCCATCGTGACGCGCTTGCCGCCCTGGAGCACCAGCGCGACCAGCGGCTTCGAGATGGCGTAGGCCAGGGCCGTCGGCGCCGTCTCGCGCAGGATGGTGAGGCCGGGCACCGGCGTCGGCGCGACGCCCTCCTGGCAATGCGCGTTCGCGAAGCGCAGCGCGATGTCGGTGAGACCGTCCGCCATCGGGAAAGACTAGACGCGGGCGGGGCGGCGCGCAACGGCGCCCGCACGATCGGGCAATAGGGCTTCGGTCACTAATCAGGAACCGCCACCTGAGAACGCGACGCGTATTCGTAGGATCAGGCAAGAACCACCGAGCTTCGGGCAACATGGGGCGGCCCCGCTCCTTCATCCTGGCGGCATCGGAACACCGATGAAGGAGACACTCCGATGACCACCATCTCGCTCGTGACCGGCGGCAACCGCGGCCTCGGCCGCAATACCGCCCTCAGCATCGCCCGCCATAGCGGCGACGTCATCCTGACCTATCGCAACGGCGCGGAGCAGGCGCGCTCCGTCGTGGCCGAGATCGAGGCGCTCGGCGGCAAGGCGGTCGCCCTGCAGTTGGACGTCGCCCGGGTCGGGACCTTCCCGGCCTTCGTGGAGGCGGTCCGCACGGCCCTGGCGGAGACCTGGGGGCGCGAGACGCTCGACCACCTCGTGAACAATGCGGGCCAGGGCGAGATGGCGAGCTTCGCGGAAACGACGGAGGCCCAGTTCGACGCCCTGTTCGACACGCATGTGAAGGGCGTGTTCTTCCTGACCCAGGCGCTGCTGCCGGTCCTGGCGGATGGCGGCGGGATCGTGAACTTCTCCTCCGGCCTGACGCGGGTCTCCTTCCCGGGCTTCTCGGCCTATTCGGCCGCCAAGGGCGCGGTCGAGATCCTGAGCGTCTACATGGCCCGGGAGCTCGGCCCTCGCGGCATCCGGGTGAACACCGTCGCGCCCGGCGCCATCGAGACCGACTTCCTGGGCGGCGCCGTGCGCGACATCCCCGACCTCAACGGGCAGTTCGCCGGGATGACGGCGCTCGGGCGGGTCGGCCTGCCGGACGACATCGGCCCGATGGTCGCGAGCCTGCTGGGTCCCGACAACCGCTGGGTCACCGGGCAGCGGATCGAGGTCTCGGGCGGCCAGGTCATCTGAGCCGCCGACATGCGCCTCGCGATGGATCGCCCGGCGCATTGATCGTCCGGACCGGGCACTCTAGGGCTGGGGCCGAGATGATGCCACCGCTCCGGGCGAGCGGGCGGCGCGGGAGAAGCAGGACGGTGATGGGCGACAGGCAGGAGAACTACGTCCCGGATGCATCCGGTGCCTGGGAGCGGGTCGAACCTGCTCGCTCGGGTTTCGACCCCGACAAGCTCGCGGCCGCGATCGGCTTCGCCGAAGCGAACGAGAGCCCCTGGCCCCGCAGCCTCTACTACCCGGACGGTGCCTATGTCGGGAACGTGGAGTGGAACGAGACCGGCCCGTGGAGCGAGGTCGTGGGTCCCGTCCGGGAGCGTGGCGCCTCCGCCGGCCTGGTCCTGCGGGACGGCCGCATCGTCGCCGAATGGGGCGACGTCGCGCGCCCGGATGTCACCTTCTCGATCGCCAAGAGCTATCTCGCGGTCCTCGCCGGGATCGCGTTCGACGACGGGCTGATCGCCGATGTCGACGAGCCCGTCCGGGCACGCGTCCAGGACCCGGCGCTCGAGGGCCCGCATAACGGCCGCATCACCTGGCGCCACCTCCTGCAGCAATCCAGCGAGTGGGACGGCGAGCTCTTCGGCAAGTCCGACCAGGTGGACCATTTCCGCCAGATCGGCCCGGGCGCGGACAACAGCCGCAAGGGCCAGCTCCGCCAGCGGCAGGAGCCCGGCACGTTCTACGAGTACAACGACGTGCGGGTGAACCTGCTCGCCTATTGCCTGCTGAAGCTCTTCGGCCGGCCGCTGCCGGAGGTGCTGCGCGAGCGCGTCATGGACCCGATCGGCGCATCGCAGAGCTGGGACTGGCTCGGCTACGAGACGTCGTGGGTCGAGATCGGCGGCCGGCGTATGCAATCGGTGCCCGGCGGCTCGCATTGGGGCGGCGGGCTCTTCATCCCGACCCTCGACCATGCCCGTTTCGGCCTCATGGTGGCCCGTCACGGAATGTGGGGCGGGCGGCGCATCCTGTCGGAGGCCTGGATCGAGAAGATGCTGGCGCCCTCGCCGACGCTGGCTAATTACGGCTATCTCTGGTGGCTGAACACCAATCCGGACCTGCCGTCGTCGGCCTTCTCGGCCCTCGGGGCCGGCTCGAACGTCATCTGGATTGCACCCAGCGAGGGCCTTGTCGCCGTCATCCGCTGGATCGACAAGGGCGCCGTCGACCCGTTCCTGTCGCGCCTGATGGGCGCCACGAAGGTTTGAGGGGCGCCTAGCGCGCCGCCCCCGCGCCCTGGACCATGATGGTCGAGCCGAACCGGATCACGACCTCGCCGCCCGCCTCGCTCACGGTCTCCGCCTCCCAGCGGACGATGCCGAGCCCGGGCCGGGAATTCGATGGCCTGGCAAAGACCCAGCGCCCCATGACCAAGTAGGGTTTTTCCGCGACGGCCGGGTTCGGCAGGTCGATCGAGCGCAGGTCGAGCCCGACCGCGAGCCTCAGCGGGCGCGTCGCCCGCACGAAGACGCCGACCGAGGCCGCGAAGGTGTGGATGGCCGAGGCGAAGAGCTCGCCCACGATGCTCTCCCGCCCGGCCGCCTCGCTCACATGGAAGGGCTGCGGGTCCCAGCGCCGGGCGAAGGCGATGATCTCGGCCGCGGAGAACGTGAAGCCGCCGCAGGGAAACGGCTCGTCGATCGGAAGATCCTCGAACCGCGACCAGGGCTGGTCGACCACGTGGAAGCGGCGCGCCGGCTCGTCCTGCCCCGGCCATCCCTCGCCCTCGCTCGTCACAGGCCCTCCCCCGACGCAGCTCACGATCGGCCGCAATCCCCCATGGCATCGGGCCGGGGCGCCGAACAACGCTTGGCGGGGATACTCACCGATACGAGCGATGAATTCCGCTCATCCCGGCGGAAGCCGGGATCCAGCCCTCCGAGAGGCACCACCTTGCGCCGATGTGAGCGGAGCGGGTGGGCTCCGCTCACACCACGAGCAAGCTTATTGCTTCTGGCCCGGGATGCCCTGCGTACGGGGGCCGCCGGCATCCGTGCCCATCTTCTCGGCCTTGCCCCGCACGGAGCCCGTCGTCGAGCTGCGGGTGGCCTTTCCGGACTTCATCGACTTGTGGGTCTCTCCGGCCCGCACCGCGTTGGCGGGGCCGCCCGCGTCCGTGCCCTCGCGCTGGACCGCGCCCTGGGCGAAGGCCGAGGTGGCCATCAGGCTCGACACGCCGAGAGCGGCGAAGGTCAGGTATGCACGTCTCATCACTGGGTTCCCTCCGATGGGCCCGGGCACGAGCGCCCAAGCATCCTACACGGGAAGCAACGAGCGGGACGCAACTAGGTTGCCTTTCGGACACGATTGCGGGGCGCACGGTGGCGTGAACACCCGGCCGTCGCCGCCGTGAGCGGAGGCCCTGGTGCCGGCGCGGCCGGATCGCGCTATGCCCGTCCGCAAAGCTGGCGGAATGCCGGCCAGGGAGGTTTTGGGGATGCGCAGCGATGCGGCGGCCGACTACGAGGCGCTCTACCGTGGCTTCGCCTGGGACATCCCCGAATTCATCAATATCGGCGTGGAGGCCTGCGACCGGCACGCCACCGGCGAGGGGCACCTGGCGCTCGTCGTGGTGGACGAGGCCGGCGGCGCGACCCGCTACAGCTTCGACGACCTGAAGCGCCTCTCGAACCGCTTCGCCAACCTGCTGCTCGGCCACGGGCTCGCCCGGGGCGACCGCGTCGGCGTGCTGCTGTCGCAAGGCCTCGAGACGGCGGTGGCGCATCTCGGCACCTTCAAGGCGGGCATGATCTCCCTGCCGCTCTTCACGCTATTCGGCGACGACGCGCTGGAGCATCGCCTCGGCAACGCCGCCGCCCGGCTGGTGGTCACGGACCGCGACGGCGCCGCGAAGCTCGCCCGCATCCGCGACCGGCTGCCCGCGCTGGAAAAGATCCTGGTGACCGGAAAGGATCGCGTGGGCGGCGCGAACCTCGGCTACGACGAGGAGCTCGCCCGCGCGTCCGACAGCTTCGAGCCGGTCCGGACGAGGGCGGACGATCCCGCCCTCATCATCTACACGTCCGGCACTACGGGCAGTCCGAAGGGCGCCCTGCATGGCCACCGCGTGCTGCGCGGCCACCTGCCCTCGCTCGACCTCGTCCATGACGGCTTCCCGCAGCAGGGCGACCTGCACTGGACGCCGGCAGATTGGGCCTGGATCGGCGGGCTCTTCGACATGCTGTTCCCGTCCTGGTTCCACCGGGTGCCGGTGGTGGCCCATCGCGCCCGCAAGTTCGATCCCCATTTCGCCATGCGGATGATGGCCGAGCAGGGGGTGCGCAACGTGTTCCTGCCGCCGACCGCCCTGCGCCTGGTCCGCGCCGCGAACGTGCCAGCCGGGCAGGTCCGGCTCCGCTCCATGATGACGGGCGGTGAGGCGCTCGGCTCCGACATCGTCGAATGGGTGCGGGAGACGTTCGGCACCACGCCACACGAGGTCTATGGCCAGACCGAGTGCAACCTCGTCATCGCCACCAACTCGCGCCTCTTCCCGCTGCGGCCGGGCTCTATGGGCAAGGCGGTTCCCGGCCACGTCGTCGACATCGTGGACGAGAGCGGCTCGGTGCTGCCGGCCGGGCAGGAAGGGATGATCGGCGTGCGCCGCCCGGACCCGATCATGCTCCTGGAATACTGGCGCAATCCGGACGCCACGGCCGCCAAGTTCGCGGGCGAGTACCTCCTCACGGGCGACCTCGCCCGCAAGGATGAGGAGGGCTATTTCTGGTATTCGGGCCGGGCCGACGACGTCATCACCAGCGCCGGCTACCGCATCGGCCCGACTGAGATCGAGGATTGCCTCATGCGCCACCCCAAGGTGGCGCGCGCCGCCGTGGTCGGCATTCCGGATCCGGTCCGCACGGAGGCGATCAAGGCCTGGATCGTGCTCAGGCCGGGCGAGACGCCCTCCCCGGCCCTGGTCGAGGACATCCAGGCTTTCGTGCGCACGCGCCTCGCCGCCTACGAATATCCCCGCCACGTCGCCTTCATCGACGAGCTGCCGACCACGATCACCGGCAAGGTCCTGCGCCGCGAGCTGCGGGCCCGCGGCTAGGCTGCGCCGCTCAGGCCTTGGCGCCGCCGCGGAGGAAGTTGATCACGGCCGAGTAATCGTCGCCGCCGTGGCCAGCGGACTGGAACAGGCCGTAGATCTGCGCGGCCTCGGCCCCGAGCGGGGTTGCGGCGCCGGACGCGAGCGCCGCCTGCTGCGAGAGGCGCAGATCCTTCAGCATCAGCTCCGTCGCGAAGCCCGGCTTGTAGCCGTTATTCGCCGCGCTCGTCGGCACCGGCCCGGGCACGGGGCAATGCGTCGTCAGCGCCCAGCACGAGCCGGACGAGGTGGAGGCGACGTCGAACAGGGCCTGGTGCGAGAGGCCGAGCTTCTCGGCCAGCACGAAGGCCTCCGAGATGCCGATCATCGTGATGCCGAGGATCATGTTGTTGCAGATCTTCGCAGCCTGGCCGGCCCCGGCATCGCCGCAATGGACGACGCGGCGGCCCATCAAGGCCAGCACCGGCTCGCCGATCGCGAAGGCCTTTACCGTGCCGCCCACCATGAAGGTCAGGGTCGCGCCCTTCGCGCCGACCGTGCCGCCCGAGACCGGGGCGTCGAGCGAATCCAGGTTGAACTCGGCCGCGATCGCATGGGCGCGGCGGGCGCTCTCGACGTCGATGGTCGAGCAATCGACGATGAGGGCTCCCTTCGGGATGGAGGGGGCGATCTCGGACCAGACGCCGACCACGTGCTTGCCGGCCGGCAGCATCGTGACGACGATCTCGGCATCGCGGACGCTCTCGACCGCGGAAGCCGCGATGGCGACGCCCTCGGCCCTGGCGGCGTCGCAGGAGGCGGCGACGAGATCGAAGCCGGTCACCCGGTGGCCCGCCTTGACGAGGTTGGCGGCCATTGGGCCACCCATGTTGCCGAGACCGATAAACGCGATGTTGGACAAGCGCTCTCTCCCCCATTCCGTTTGACAGAATGGCTATGCAGGACCACCTTTCGCGGCGTGATCCTCTCCTTCGCCGACAAAGACACCGAGAACCTGTTCGGTGACAAGCGGGTTCGGCGTTTCTCGGCGAGTACCACTGAGAGCGAGGGCGCATTGCTGGACCCGATCCCTCCCGGCGAGATCCTGCTCGAAGACTTCATGAAGCCGCTCGGCATCAGCCAGAACCGGCTCGCGCGGGATCTAGACGTACCGGTCAGCCGCATCGCCGGCATCGTCAGGGGCGAGCGGGTCATCACGGCCGATACGGCCCTGCGGCTGGGACAGTATTTCGGGACGAGCGCGGATGTCTGGCTCGGCCTGCAGATGGAGTTCGACCTCCGGCTGGCGCGCCGATCCCGAGCCGCCGAGATCGAGGCCAGGGTGCCCGTCCTGGCGGCGTGATGCGGGAGGTCGAGTCCAGCGCCGTCAAGGCCGTCGATCATGACGCCCGGCGGCGCGAGCTGACCGTCACGTTCGCGAGCGGCGCGCGTTACGCTTATGCGGGCGTTTCCGAGGAGACGTACAAGGCCCTTCTCCGGGCGGAATCGATCGGCCGTTTCGTGAACCTGGAGATCAAGCCGCGCTTCCCGGCGAGGCAGCTCAGCGGCCGATCAGGCTCCGGGCCACGATCAGCCGCATGATCTCGTTCGTGCCCTCCAGGATCTGGTGAACCCGGAGATCGCGCACGATCTTCTCGACGCCGTATTCCGACAGGTAGCCGTAGCCGCCGTGCAGCTGGAGCGACTGGTTGGCGACCTCGAACCCTACATCGGTCGCAAAGCGCTTCGCCATCGCGCAGAGCCGCGTGGTGTTCGGGTCCCGGCGGTCATAGGCGGCCGCGGCCGAATAGAGGAAGGTGCGCGCGGCCTCGAGCTCGGTCGCCATGTCGGCGAGCCGGAACTGCAGCGCCTGGAACTCGTC
>JAFAEL010000155.1 GCA_023423995.1 Pseudomonadota bacterium
ATCCAGGGCCGGGCGGCGGCCTGCCCGAGAGATACCCGGCGGGGCTCAGTAGCCCCCGTCCTGCTGCGAGGCGACCCAGGTCGCGAAAGCTTCGCGCGCGGCAGCATCGGGCTGCCGGCCGGCATCGTCGCACCAGATGGAGAACTCGAACGGGTCGATGATCGCCCGGGCGGCCTTGCGCCCGCTGGCCTTGACCCGCTGCTCGGTCTGCTCGGCCTCCTTCAGCCAATGCTCGAAGCGGTCGGGCAGGCTGTCGCTGTCCAGCATCATGTCCCGGGCCTGCTCGTAATCAGGCTCCAGGAACCACGGGATGCCGACGGCTTCCGTCCGGACTCCCTGTGCCCCGTCCCCCATCCGAACCTCCCCCGCGCGCCACCGCTCCGCCCCGGCGCCGGCTGCGAAAACCACGCGAGTGTCGCGGAAACGGCCCCGAGTTCCAGATGCCCCGCGTCAGGTCTCGTGATCAAGGGGCCGGTCGCTTCGCGCGTCCGGCCCGCTCGGGTCAGAGATCGCGGCCTTCGATCTCGGGTGTGATCCGCTCCACGATCTTCTTCGCATCGTCCAGGAACGGGTGCAGTTCCAGCGCCTTGCGATAGGCGTCGAGGGCGCGGCGCTTGTCTCCGGACGCCATGTAGACGTGGCCGAGCGCCGCCCAGGCGGAGAAGTGGCGCGGCTCGGCCGTCAGGGCCCGGTGCAGGTCCGCCATGGCGTCCGCCGGATCCTCCAGCAGGTAGAAGGCCGCGGCGCGGCGATGCCAGGCTTCCGCCCAGTTGGGCCGGAGCTGCGTCACCCGGTCGAGAAGCTCGATGGCGAGCGGCGCGTCCTTGCCCTCCAGCGCCTCGACGGCGCGGGACATGAGGAGGTCGGCCGTGTCGCTCCCCGACCGGGCGAGACGCCGCTCGATCAGGTTGGCGACGCCTTTCGCCTCCGTCTCGTCGCCGGCGGCGGCGAGGCGGGCGTAGAGGTCGTCCAGCGTGGAAGGCCTGCGGGTTTCGGGTTTCGGCTTCGCCTGGCCGTCGGCCGGGCTCTGCTCCAGCGAGAGGCCGGGAGAGCGCTCCGGGCGGGACATCTGGGCGAGCGCGGCCGTCGCGCCGAGCGCGCAGGCGAGCGTCGAGACGATGAGCCGTCGCATCCGGGGATCATCCCGGAGGCGTACGATCCCGTCAATGTGGCGCGATGGCCGGCGTCGCGCTGTGGATCGCGGCCGCTGCGGGCTCGCCCTGAAGGGCCGTTCGTTCTAGCTTTGTTCGGCTGTCCGACTCGCACGAGACCTCATGCCGTTCGATCCCGTTTGGCTCGCCGTCGCGCTGGGTTGCGTAACCTCCGCGCTCTCGCTTCTCGCCGCCTTCAAGCCCCGGGTGGCGAGCGACCCGCTGCTGCGGGACAGCCTCGACGATCTCCGGAAGGATCTCGGCCTCCTGCGCACGGCCTTGGCGGAGGACCTGAGGCGCGGCCGCGAGGAGACCGGCAGCCAGGCCCGCGACCTGCGGGAGGAAGTGCAGACGATCGTGGCCCGGCTCAGCGAGACGCTCGGCGGCAATATCGGCCGGCTCGGGACGGCGCAGGCGGAGAAGATCGAGGGCGTCGTCACGAACGTGAAGTCGCTCGCGGATGCCAACGAGCGCCGGCTCGGCGAGATGCGACGCGACGCCGACGAGGGCGGCAAGGCGCTGCGCGAGGAGGTCGTGCGGCAGCTGAAAGCGCTGGGCGAACTCCTCGACGGCAGGCTGGAGAAGGGCGCGGTGTCGCAGAAGGAGCGCCTGGACGGGGTCGCAGGCGAGATCCGGCGCCTCATCCAGACGAACGCGGAAGCCAACGAAAACCTTCGCCGGACCGTGGAAGGCAAGCTCGAGACGTTGCGCAACGACAATGCGCAGAAGCTCGAGGAGATGCGCAAGACCGTCGACGAGAAGCTGCAGGGCACGCTCGAGGAGCGGCTCGGCGAGAAGTTCAAGATCGTCAGCCACCAGCTCGAACAGGTGTTCAAGAGCGTGGGCGAGATGCAGTCGCTCGCCTCCGGCGTCGGCGACCTCAAGCGCGTGCTGACCAACGTGAAGACGCGCGGCACCTGGGCAGAGGTGTCGCTCGGCCACCTGCTCGAGCAGGTGATGGCGCCCGAGCAGTTCGTCCGCAACGTGGAGATCAAGCCGGGATCGGGCGAGCGCGTCGAGTTCGCGATCCGGCTCCCGGGGCAGGGCGAGGGCGACCGGGCCGTCCTCCTGCCGATCGACGCCAAGTTCCCGAGCGAGGATTACGAGCGGCTGATCGACGCTTCCGAACGCGCCGACGCGGCCGCCGTCGAGGCGGCCCTGAAGGGCCTGGAGACCCGCATCCGCCAGGAGGGGCAGACGATCTGCTCCAAGTACATCTCGCCCCCCGACACGACGGATTTCGGGATCCTCTACCTGCCGACGGAGGGCCTCTATGCCGAGGTGATCCGGCGGCCCGGCCTGGTCGATCACCTCCAGGGCCAGTGCCGCATCGTCGTGGCAGGCCCGACCGTTCTCCTCGCCATCCTGAACAGCCTGCGCATGGGGTTCCGCACGCTCGCCATCCAGCAGCGCTCCAGCGAGGTCTGGCAGACGCTCGCGGCCGTGAAGACCGAGTTCGGCAAGTATGGCGAAGTGCTCGATGCGGTGCGGAAGAAGCTGAACGAGGCCACGAACCAGATCGACAAGGTGGCCGTGCGCAAGCGCGCCATCGACCGCAAGCTGCGGGATGTCGAGAGCCTGCCGGAAGGGGAGGCCGGGGCGGTCCTCTCCCTCGACCGGCTGATCCAGGACGGCGACCTGCTCGACGCTGCGGAGTGACGCCGCGAACTCTGGCGGAACCGGGGCCGCCTGCAGATCGGGGCCGAGTGGCGCAAGTTGACGAGCGTGCTAGAAGCCCGTCCCAAGAGACTTCACCCAATAGAGACTTGGAGGATCGCTTATGGACCGCCGTTCGTTTGTCGCAGGCGCGGGTGCGCTGACATTTGCCGCAGCCCTGTCCGACCGCAGCCTCGCGCAGGCTGGGGGCGCGCCGGAAAAGGCCAAGGTCACGCTGGGCGTGGGCGGCAAGCCGCTCCTCTACTACCTCCCGCTGACCATCGCGGAGCGCCGCGGCTTCTTCAAGGAAGAGGGGCTCGACGTCGACATCAATGATTTCGGCGGCGGCGCGAAGTCGCTCCAGGCGCTGATCGGCGGCTCCGTCGACGTGGTGACGGGCGCCTACGAGCACACGATCCGCATGCAGGCGAAGGGCCAGGAGATCCAGGCCGTCTGCGAGCTCGGCCGCTTCCCGGCCATCGTCATCGGCGTGAAGACCGAGAAGGCGGGCGAGATCAAGTCGGTCGCCGATCTGAAGGGCAAGAAGGTGGGCGTGACGGCGCCGGGCTCGTCGACCGCGATCACCATGCAATATGCGCTCGTGAAGGCCGGCCTTCGGCCGAACGACGTCGCCTTCATCGGCGTCGGCGGCGGCGCCGGTGCGGTCGCCGCCATGCAGCGGGGCGAGATCGACGCGATCTCGCATCTCGACCCGGTCATCGCGAAGCTCGAGGTCGACGGCGCCATCAAGGTGCTGATCGACACGCGCACCGAGGCCGGCACGAAGGATCTGTTCGGCGGCGCGAACCCGGCGGCGGTCGTCTACCTGAAGAAGGACTTCATCGCCGCGAACCCGAACACGACCCAGCGTCTCGTGAACGCCCACGTGAAGGCGCTCAAGTGGCTGGCTTCGGCCACTCCGGAGCAGGTCGCGGACGTGGTGCCGTCCGAGTATCATCTCGGCGACAAGCCGCTTTACCTGCGCGCCGTGAAGAACTCGCTCGAGAGCTATTCGCGCACCGGCATCATCCCGAAGGAGGGCATGGAGAGCGTGCTCGACACGCTGCGCAAGCTCGATGCGGAGCTCGCCAACGCGAAGATCGATCTCGCGGCCACGTTCACGGACCGCTTCGTGAAGCAGGCCTCGGCCTGACGCAGCGCTTGCGGTGCAGCACAGGGTTGCACCGCGCGTGACGCTCGAAAGGTCTCCGGGGAGTATTCGCTGCGGCGCCCGGAGACCTGCCCATGAGCGCTAATGTTGCCGATGCCGGCGGCGCCTCCGGCGCTGCCGCCGCCACGCCGAGCCGGCCCAAGGAAGGCGCGGTCGTCGGGATCCTGGCGGCGATCAGCCTCTCGCATTGCCTGAACGACCTCATCCAGTCGCTCGTCCCGGCCCTCTACCCGATCCTGAAGAGCAGCTACGCGCTCGATTTCGGCCAGGTCGGGCTGATCACGCTCACGTTCCAGCTGACGGCTTCGCTCCTGCAGCCGCTGGTCGGCCTGTACTCGGACCGCAGGCCGCGCCCGTTCTCGCTCGCCGTCGGCATGGGGTTCACGCTGGTCGGGCTGGTGCTCCTCGCCCATGCGGCGAGCTTCGGCATGATCGTGATGGCGGCCGCCCTGATCGGCACCGGTTCATCTGTCTTTCACCCCGAGGCCTCGCGCATCGCACGGAGCGCGTCGGGCGGCCGCTACGGGCTCGCCCAATCGGTGTTCCAGGTCGGCGGCAATTTCGGCCAGGCGATCGGGCCGCTCCTTGCGGCTTTCGTCGTCGTGCCGAACGGCCAGCGCAGCGTCGTGTGGTTCTCGCTCGTGGCGCTTGCCGCGATCGCCATCCTCTTCGGGGTCGGGCGCTGGTACAGCCGCCATCTCGTGGCCGCGCTCTCGCGCCCCCGGGCCGCGATACACCATCACGGCTTGCCGCGCGGGCGGGTCGCGTTCGCGATCGCGATCCTGGTCGTGCTCGTCTTCTCGAAGAACGTCTACACGGCGAGCCTCAGCTCCTACTACACCTTCTACCTGATCCAACGCTTCGGCGTGACCGTGCAGACCGCCCAGGTCCTGCTGTTCGTCTTCCTGGGATCGGTCGCACTCGGGACGATTCTCGGCGGCCCGATCGGCGACCGGATCGGCCGCAGGCTCGTGATCTGGGTCTCCATCTTCGGCGCGCTGCCCTTCGCGCTGGCGCTGCCCTACGTGAACCTGACCTGGACCGTGATCCTGACGATCCCGATCGGCATGATCATGGCCTCGTCCTTCCCGGCGATCGTCGTCTTCGCGCAGGAACTCCTGCCCGGGCGGGTCGGTGTCGTGTCGGGCCTGTTCTTCGGCCTCGCCTTCGGGATGGGCGGGCTCGGCGCGGCCTTCTTCGGCGAACTCGCCGACCGGACGTCGATCACCTTCGTCTACCAGGTCAGCGCCTTCCTGCCGGCGATCGGGATCGCGGCCGTGCTCCTTCCCAACCTGCGCCGGCCGGCCGGCTCTAGTTGAGCCAGCCGCCCACCGTGCCCGCGGCGTAGAACACCCCGAAGCTCCAGCCGAGGGAGCCGATCAGGTTCGCGATATGGAACGGGACCGGCGACATCCGCACGATCCCGGCGACCAGCGGCGCCAGCGGGCGGATCTGCCCCCAGAAATGGGACAGGAGGATGCCGAGCGCGCCCCAGCGCTCGAAGAAGTCGTGCGTCTTCTTGACGAGGTCCGGCCGGCGCTTCAGCGGCCAGCGCTCGAGCAGGGACGGTCCGAGCCACAGGCCCAGCCAGTAGGAGACCCAGTATCCGGCCACGCTGCCGATTGTCGCCGTGAGCGCCAGCGGCACCAGCCCGATGCCGCCCGCGCCGGCGACCGCGCCCAGAGCGGTGAACAGGACGGTGGCGGGCGCGATGATCGACACGAACGCAAGGCATTCGAGGAAGGCGATCAGCAGGATCATCGGCAGGAGCAGTTCCATGTGCCCCTGCGCGAACTCCGTGACGGTCTTGACGAACTCCTGCAGCATCCGGCCTAGCTCTCCGGCGGGTTCCCTCCCGCCCGCGGGACCCATATCTGCTTTCCGGCCGGAGCGCGCGTGAACATCCTCTCCATCCAGTCGCACGTGGCCTTCGGGCATGTCGGCAATGCCTCCGCGACCTTCCCGATGCAGCGGCTCGGCCACGATGTCTGGCCGATCCACACGGTCCAGTTCTCGAACCACACCGGCTATGGCTCCTGGACGGGGCGCGTCTTCGACGGGCAGGCGATCGAGGAGCTGGTGGATGGGATCGCGGCCCGGGGCGTGCTGCCCTCCTGCGACGCGGTTCTGTCCGGCTACATGGGCTCGGCCGATATCGGCCAGGCGATCCTCGGCACGGTCGCCCGGGTGCGGGAGGCCAATTCGCAGGCCATCTATTGCTGCGATCCGGTGATCGGGGATGTCGGCCGCGGCGTGTTCGTCCGGCCGGGCGTTCCGGAATTCATGCGCGACAACGCCGTGCCCTCGGCGGACCTCGTCACCCCGAACCAGTTCGAGCTCGAATACCTGACCGGCCGCGAGATCCGGACCTCCGGCGACGCCAAGGAGGCCCTGGCGGCGCTCCATGCGATGGGGCCCCGGGTGGCGCTCGTCACCTCGCTCCACACCGAGGAGACGCCCGCGGATGCGATCGACCTCGCGGCAGGCGAGGGCGGGGTCGTGTTCCGGGTCCGCACGCCGCGGCTGGGCGTTTCCGTCAATGGCGCGGGGGACGCGATCGCGGCGCTCTTCCTGGTCCATTACCTGGAGAGCGGGTCGGCCCGGGTCGCGCTCGGACGGGCCGCGTCGTCGGTCTATGGTCTCCTGAAGCGCACGAGCGATGCCGGCTCCCGGGAGATCCTGACCGTCGCCGCGCAGGACGAGTTCGTCTCGCCCACCTGGACCTTCGCGGCGGAGCCGGTCTAAGGCAGCGCCTCACCAAAGGGGTCACGATGCGACGCCGCTTCGCCACGCTCGACGTGTTCACCACCCGCCGCTTCGCCGGCAACCCGCTTGCGGTCGTCCTCGATTCCGAAGGACTCGACGACGGCGCGATGCAGACCATCGCGCGCGAGTTCAACCTCTCCGAGACGGTCTTCGTGCTCCCGCCGGAGGATCCGCGCCACAAGGCGAGGCTGCGCATCTTCACGCCCGGGCGCGAGCTGCCCTTCGCGGGCCATCCGACGGTCGGGACCGCCGTCCTTCTCGGTCTCCAGGGCCATAACGGCGCCGCCGCGCAGGCCTTCGGCCTGGAGGAGGGCGTCGGGATCGTCCCCTGCATCGTGGAGGCGCGAGGCGAGGGCAGCGCCTATGCCCGGTTCCGGCTGCCGCGGCTGCCCGAGGCGCTCGAGGGCGGGCCGGCCGTCGCGGATGCCGCCTGGGCGCTCGGCCTCGATCCGGGGGAGATCGGGTTCGACCGGCACCTGCCGAGCCGCCATTCGGCCGGCAATCCCTTCGACTTCGTGCCCGTCGCGAGCCGGGACGCGGTCGCCCGCGCGCGGCCGAACGGCGAGGCCTTCGCGAAGGCGCTCGGCGCCGACGGGCCCGGCGTCTACGTCTATTCCCGCGAGACCACCGAGGCGGGGCGCCATTTCCACGCGCGGATGTTCGGCTCGCCGCGGACGGGGATCTCCGAGGACCCGGCGACGGGCTCGGCCGCCGCCGCCTTCGCGGGCGTGCTGATGCAATTCGAGCCGCTCGGCGACGGCACCCATTCCTTCGTGATCGAGCAGGGCTACGAGATGGGCCGGCCGAGCGAGATCGACCTGCAGATCGTCATCGAGCACGGCGCGCTCACCTCGGCCGAGATCGGCGGCGAGGCCATCCTGGTCTCCGAGGGCGAGCTCGAGGCGTGAGCGAGCTGTTCCGGGCCGCGTCCGTCGAGGCCCGGCTCGTCGAGCATCGCTGGCCCTGGGCGGAGCAGAACGCGGCCGCCATCGCGGCGAACTGGGAGCGGCGGCGCCGGCGCACGCCCGCCATCTTCAACGGCCGCGTCCTCATGGTGGCGGGGACGCGCCGCGCCGGCGGCACCGTGCAGGCCGAGTTCTTCGCCACAGACTACGCGAACCTCATCGCCTGGGTGGATGCCGGCTTCCCGGACCCCTCCGTGGCGAACGGCTTCGCCATGGGGGCCCTGCGCACGGCGGACGGCGCCTTCATCCTCGGCGAGATGGGCGCGCATACGGCCAATGCCGGGCGCCTCTACTTCCCCTGCGGCACGCCCGACCTCACCGACGTCACGCCGGACGGCACGGTCGACCTCGCCGCCAGCCTCGTCCGCGAGATCGAGGAGGAGACCGGCATCCGCGAGGACGAGCTCGCGATCGAGCCCGGCTGGACGATCGTCCGCGAAGCCGGGCTCCTCGCCTTCATGCGGATCGCGCGCCTCGCCTGGCCGGCGGAGGCGGCGCGGGCGCGGATCCTGGCGCACCTGAAGGCCGACCCGAGCCCCGAACTGTCCGACATCCGCATCGTCCGCCGCCTCGCCGATCTCGGCGATGCGCCCGTCCCGGCGGTGGTGCCCGCCTTCCTGGCGAGCGCCTTCGCGGCCGCTCAGCGATAGCCGAAGCGGCTCTTGGTCGAGGCGAGCAGCGCCCGCGCATCGCCGTCCCGGCCCGCCGCGCAGGCGCTCTCCGCCCGGCCGAGATCGGCCGTCGCGCGGTTGTAGACGCTCTGCCCCACATTCCCGGTATCGACGTCGTTTCTCAGCACCGCCTTGAACTGGCCGATCTCGCCCGCGCAGCCCGACCCCTCCGGCATGCGGAACGTGCTCGGCGTCACGCCCGGGACGGCACCCGGCGGCGGCGCGGGCGGCGCCGAGGCGGTCTGCGTGCAGGCAGCGAGCGCCAGCGCGGCGCAGGCCACGCCGAAGGAGGAAGCGAGCGGCAGCGTGAATCGTGACATCCGGGATCCCTGAAGGCCGATGGGGCCGCCCCCTGGAGAGCGGAGGCTCCGCATCTCACGGGATCGGCCAGAGCGACAAGGGGATGGTGCGCACGGAAGGCGCCGGCACCGGCCGCGTCACGCCCGGCCGCCGCCGCCGCGGCCGCTTGCGCCGGATGCGGCCATAGGGGTCCTCCTGGTCGCGCGGCCGCGTCCAGCCGCCCGCCTTCGCCCAGTGCCACACCCGCTCGGGCGTCGTCCCCACGCGCGCCGCGATGTTGCGCACCGGAATCTCCGTCTGCCGGTAGAGGTCGCGCGCCGCTGCCATCACGGCCGGCCCGTAGGGCCCCCGCCGTCCCTTGTTCCTGACAGCCGGATGCCGTGTCCAGCCGCGCTGCACGATCCACCGGCACAGCGTCGCCTTGCTGATCCCGGCCTGCGCGGCGATGCGGCGGAGCGGCAGGACCGAGCCGGTCACGAGGTCGCGCGCGATCCCGACCGCGTCGCCGCCATAGGGCCGGCCCCAGCGCCGCGAGCGGTAGTAGTGCAGCCCGCCCTTGTCCGGCGGGTCCGGACGCCGCCAGCCCGCAGCCTTGCGCCAGCGGTGGAGCGTGCCGACGGAGATGCCGAGCACGGCCGCGATCCACTCCATCCCGGCGTGGCTCCCCTCCACCATCCGCCGCGCCGCCTCCTGCAGCTCCGGCGGATAGCGGCGGGGCCTCGTGCCGCGCGCGCCCCCTCCACCAGGCTTCGCCTGGTTCCCCTCCCCCTGTGGGGGAGGAGACGCGAACGGCGCCGCCCCGTCTCCTCCCCCGCAGGGGGAGGGGGACCCCCGGGCTTGTCCCGGGGGTGGAGGGGGCATCTCGACCCCCCCGCCAGCCTCACCCCGCCGCCACCCGAGCCGCCGCGCCCACTCGCCGACCAGCCCCTCCCGGAGCCCCGACCGGGCGGCCGCCTCGCGGTAGCTCAACCCCTCCTCGACAACGAGCCCCCGCACACTCGCGACAACCTCCGCCGGATACCCGCGCCCGGCCGGGCTGCGGGAGGGGGACGAGGAGGGGTCGAGGGGAGACATGATATAAGTATAGATTCCTTCTTGGGTCGATCAACGGCTATCTGCGATGCCTTGCGAGCCAGATCCCTGGATTCAGGTGCAGCTCCACCAGACAAACAGCAGCGTTCGATCCTAGTTCACCCGAAGTTCTGGTCAGGACCAAAACGACCGTGAGAGGAAAGCGAGATTCTGGTGTAGATCGATCACAAGCTCATAGCTGTCGGCTTGCCGGGTGAACGCAATCAGAGTATTTGACCTCGACGAATGCGCGGGATTGGGCTTGTCTAAAGACGGGCTATCCTTCGTAGATAGCAGTCGGCGCTCATGGGCGGTGTTCTAATTGCTCCGCTCGTGCAGGATGGGGGGCGAGAGCTATACAATAATGGAGAAACGAACAAAAGGAGCGTGGTTGCTCGCTCAATCGAAGAATTTGGATGGGTATTCTGGGGCTGGGGCTGCGCGGCTTGAGAATGTTTCATACTCTGGGAAGATCGGGCGCCTCTACAATCTGCTGAGGCGTCACGCCGACGAGGGAATGACGTTCACGATCTCGAAGGAGACTGTTGAGAAGGCGTGTCAGCTCAACGGCGTTGACAAACCAGCTCGCCAAATGGGCTTGCAGGTGCTCAAAGACGCCGGCCGGATTGACGTCACTAGCGATGGAACCGTCGCCGTCTTGGGTGCCACCACGCAGGCAGTTCTCGAGGCCACCGCTGAAATTTTCGACGATCAGAGGCCGAGCGCGGACGAGCAGGCGATCATCGATCTATCTGAGCGAGTTTCGGGCAGGCCGGTAAAGAGAGCTGAGGCGGAGGAATATATTTCCGACATGCATCGGCTCAAGGCGGCCGATGCAACTTCGCTCGTGGATCTTTCGAAGAAGACCGCGCTCCTCGATGAGGAGGGGGATCGCGGACATAGTATCCTTTTCAATTCGCACACATTTCGTGATGGCAAGTACGCGCAAAAAGCTCATCGGATACTTGAAGAGCTTAAGCCTGACGAGCGAGTCCGGCTCTCCGAAGTTCAGGACAAGCTAAGCCGCTTTGGAGCTCTCTACGATGCTGACGTAGAAAAGATGCTTGGCCCTGTTCTCTATAGGCGACTTGTAAGCGTGGGGTTATTTGATCGCATGGAGGTGAACAACAGCACGGAGTCTGTCGGATACGTCGCCTCTCCGAACGACTTTCAGAAGTACGGCCGTCCCTTTGAAGAGGACCCGATCGACGACGCGAAAGCTCTCATCGCTTCGCTCACCTATGGGCAAACGCGCAGCCATTACACGCGCGGGCAGATCACAATGCCAGACGCGCTTATCCGCAAACTGGTCCGCGGCGACGAGGTAGGGGCGCGCGGCGTGCGCGCAATTGGCGAAGATTACCGCGAGCTCGAAGCTCGCCAAGTGGTCGAGGTAACTGAACGCAGCATCGGGCGTTATACTATGCGTCTCCTAAAGAGGGATGTTGGAGAACTTGCACTCACGATCATTCGCGGTGGAGCGCCAGCGCAAGAGGCCGTCCTAATGGATGGCTCCCCAGCCCGTGCCTTCAAGGGTCCCCACGCGACTCGAAACGAGGTACGGGAAAAGAACGACATTGCCGACAAGCGGTTTGTCCATGACGCGCTGGATCGCTTGCGGAGCGGGGGATAACGGCATTGGCGAAGGGTGCGGGTCTTGAGGAGTTGGCGCGAGCGTACTTCACGCGGCAGGGCTTTGTCGCCATCCGCAGCGTCTCGATCCAATTCGAGGAGGAGGAGGTCACCGACGTTGACGTATGGTTGTACGGTCGACAGGGCGGCGGCGTGCGCACCCGTGCACTAGTCGATGTGAAGGATAAGAAGTCGCCGAAAGCCTTTGAGCGCGTGATGTGGGCTCGCGGGATGCAATTGGCTCTCGGATGTGATCGTGCGGTGGTCGCTACTACAGACACTAACGCGAAAGTTGTACGATTTGCGCAACAGCAAAAAGTCGCGCTCTTGACCGCGGCTTTCTTGCGTCGTTGGGAGGGCGATGATGACGTCCTCAAAGATCGCCTTGCCCTTGAGGAATTCGCTTCTAACATCCAATACTACACCGAACAGAAGCAGGATGGTGACTGGCTCAAGCAAATCGCCGCAGCGAAGTCCGCTGTTGTCAGCCTCGCCCCCTATCCGGCTTTCAATAAGGCGATCAAATCCTTCCGCTTCTTCGCCGAGCGCGCCGCAACGCGCCCACAGCACCGAGAACAGGCTTTGCGGGGTGCTTTTCTGTCAGCTGCGCTGGCATGCGTGGCTCTCGACGCTGCGTTGGAGAAGCTCGCGTTCGAGGAGCTCCCTGCGCGCCAGCGCCTCCTCTACTCGGGTGTGACCTACGGAGACGCCGGCGACAATCGGGTTCAAGGAAGCATTGACACCGTTCTGTCAGTCATCTCCAACGGCATGAAGAATGGTCGTGCTATTGCGCGCCAAACTAGCGACGCTTTGAAGGAGATGTTCGCCGGGCTCCGCGCCGAAATTATCGCCGAGTTTTTCGCAAAGGAGCAGAATGCGATCCATCTGTTCACGGTGGCCCGCGAGCTTGAGTTTCGCGCCCACGCGCGCTACCGGGCCGAACTTACTGCGCTGAGCGTTGAAGCCAAGGCGATCATCGGGATCTTCGCCGACTTTGTCGGGGCCAAGCGGACACCGCTGATGAGTAGCGAGTTCGTTACTCCAGCATCCGCACCAATCGCTCCTCGACTATCCACGCCCTCGACTAGTGAGCCGGCGGTGTCCGCTAGTGAGTCGCCGGACGTTGTCAAAGCGCGTGGAGAGGCTACGACGGCCGAGCTTGGGGCCTCTGCCGCTGGTATGGAAGAAGCCGACCCGGCCACAAGCCCGAAGCTGCTTTAGCCGAGCCGTCCGGCCATCGCGGCGCTAAAGGCCGAGTTCGGCCCATCCTTCCATAAGCCGGCAGGACGGTCACCTTCGTCTTGACGGGCGTGCGGCCGTAGAGGTGGATCATGTCCTGGGTGAGCAGGCCGACGCAGCCGCTCGTCACGCCCGAGCCGATCGATTCGGGATCGCTCGAGGCGTAGAGCGTGTAGTCGAACACGGCCGGCCTTTGAGGGATCCTCACCCGCGGAGCGGGGGAGGGGGACCGCCGGAGGCGGTGGAGGGGGCGCTTCCGGTTTGCCGTGTTTCCCTCAGGCGTCCGCCGCGCCGCCCCCTCCGTCAGCCGCGCTGCCCCCTCAGTCGTCCGCTGCGCGACCGCCAGCTCCCCCGCGGGCGGAGGAGCATCCCGGCGCTGGATCCTCACCCGCGGAGCGGGGGAGGGGGACCGCCGAAGGCGGTGGAGGGGGCGCTTCGGTTTCGGATGGGACGCCCCCTCCGTCAGCCGCTGCGCGACTGCAACCTCGCCCGCGTGCGAGGCAGGATCCTGTGCCCCCTCAGTCGTCCGCTGCGCGGCCGCCAGCTCCCCCGCGGGCGGGGGAGCATCCCGCGAGTTCCGCGCAAGCCGCCAGGATCGTCGGCAGGACGTGCTCCGCGTCGTCGCCTCGGAGCACGTCGCGGGCCGGGAGGCGGAGGATGCGGATGCCGTGCTGCGTGAGCCACGCGGTCCGGTGCTCGTCGCGGGCGGCGCGGACGGGATGGTCGTGGGCGGCGCCGTCGACCTCCAGCGCGAGCCGAACTTCCGGGCAGTAGAAGTCGAGCACATAGGGCCCGACGGGGTGCTGGCGGCGAAAGCGGAAGTTGCCGAGCGCCTGGCGGCGCAGCTCGCGCCAGAGGATCGCCTCCGGGAGCGTCATGGCGCGGCGGAGGCGGCGCGCGCGGGCGACGGTGTTCGATGGGGCACGCATCGCGTCGCTCCGGGAGGGTAGGGCGCCCCCACCACCAAGCTGCGCATGGTTACCCACCCCCCCAACCCGGGGG
>JAFAEL010000221.1 GCA_023423995.1 Pseudomonadota bacterium
ACCCTGCTGCGCTCGATACGGGAGAAGATCATCCCGCTCGGCGACGACGTGACCTTCCTGCCCGGCCACGGACCAGGCTCCACGATCGGCGAGGAGCGAGTCGGCAACCCCTTCCTGAGGTAGAGACCGGGCTCGCAAGCGGTGCCCCTCGATCGGGAGCTGCGCAGATGAGCGGGACCTCTCTCCCGCCGGACTTCCGGGGCCCCGAGGACGATCTCTTCGAATCCGTCCTGCAGCTTCGTCACGCGTTCCTGCGGGCCGGGCTCGAGCCGCCCCACGTGATCGAGCTCGCCTCCTGGGAGGAGGGCATGAAGGTGCTGCAACTCGCCCGCACCCGGTATGCCGACCGCTACCGGCGGACCCTCTATGCTCACCGCGGCATCGACGAGGCGATCACGCAGATCGACGTCTCGGGCATAACCCTCCGGTGGCCGGCGAGGCGCTGGACGCGCCCTGTCGGGCCGGTGGAAGACATTTGACAGCTGTTAACGCGGACCATTGCCCCGCCGTGCGAGGGTGACCGGATGTCCGGCCGCATCGCCTTCGTCATCGCAGAGGATCGACAATTCGCCGCGCGGGGGCTGCCCCTGCTCAGGGCGGCGCAGGAACTGCGCCTCGAGGCGGATGTCGTCACGGCCGTGACCGGCAGGGCCGAGATGATCGAGCGATCCGGCGCAGGCGTGCTGTCCGTCAAGGCAAACCTGGCCAGCATCAATCCCATGACGGCTGGCTACGCGGCGGGCCAGGTCGCGGCCAGGCTCAAGGCGGCGCGGCCGGATATCGTCCATTGCATCGGGCTCGGGCCGGCCCTGATCGGCGGGGCCGCCTGCGTCATGGCCGGGATCGAGCGGCGGGCCTATTCCCTCGGGCCGCTCGGGCGGCTGGCGCTGCCGGACGATCACCTGGGGTGGCTGGGCCGTCGCGCCGTCGGCAGCCTGCTGAAAGGTCCGCTGGGAAGCGGCCGGACGCGGCTGGTTTTCGAAACGGTGGCTGATGCCGAGCTCTTCGGCCAGGGGCCGGCCTCGATCGTCCTGAACGGCTTCGGGGTCGACACCGATCGCGTCCGGCCGCTTCCGATGCCCGCGGCCCCTCCCGTGAAGATCGCGATCGTGGCTCCGATGAGCTGGGGCAAGGGCATCGACATCGCCGTGGAGGCCATGCGCATCGCGCGACTTCACCGGCCCGAGATCGAGCTGTCGCTCTTCGACGGGCCTGAAGGGCGGCGGTCGCAGCCATTCGCTCCCGAGACCCTGCGCGAATGGGCCCACCGGGACGGGATCCACTGGCACGAGGCCGCGCCGCGTTCCGCCGCGGACATCTGGGCGGACCATCATGTGGCGTGCCTGCCGTCCCGCGGCGGGGAGGGGACGCCCTATCATCTCGTCAAGGCGGCCGCCTGCGGGCGCCCCATCGTCGCCACCGACGTGCCGGGCTGCCGCGAACTCGTGACGGACGGCTCGGAAGGCTTTCTCGTTCCGGCGGAGGATGCGCCGGCCCTGGCCGAGGCCTTCGTCAAGCTGGCTGCCGATCCCGTGCTGCTTCCGACCATGGGGGCGGCCGCCCGTGCCCGCATCCTGCACGGCTATCTGGAGCGGGACATCACGGAGGCCGCGAAGGGCCTCTATTCGGACATGCTCGGGCCAGGGGGGCGGCCGTGAGCCGGATCGTCGACCGCGCCGCCTTCATCCGCAGCGAGGCGCGGCTGCTGCCGGTTCCGCATGCGCCAGAGATCCGGCTCCACGTCGCGGAGGAAGCGACTGAGCTGTGGCAGAAGACCGAGGAGGAACTCGGCGAGATGGGCCTGCCGCCGCCCTTCTGGGCCTTCGCCTGGGCAGGCGGGCAGGCCCTGGCCCGCTACATCCTCGACCACCCGGATTTCGTACGCGGCAGGAAGGTGCTGGACATCGCGTCCGGGTCGGGCCTCGTGGCCATTGCGGCCGCCAAGGCCGGCGCCGCGACCGTCGAGGCCGCCGACATCGACGCCTTTGCGGCCGAGGCGATCGCCATCAATGCCGCCGCGAACGGCGTGCGGGTGACGCCGCGCCTCGCCGACCTCGTCGGCACGGACGAGGGCTGGGACGTGGTCCTCACGGGTGACATCTTCTACGAGCGCGACATCGCCGAGCGGATGTGGCCGTGGCTCGCTTCGCTCGAGCAGCGCGGCGCCGGCGTCCTCATCGGCGATCCCGGCCGCTCATACCTGCCCAAGGACAAGGTGGAGCAGGTCGCGCAATATCGCGTCCAGGTCACGCGCGAGCTGGAGGATGCCGAGATCAAGCTCTCGCGCGTCTGGCGCATCCGGCACGACTAGCGCGGGGCCGAACGTCTTCTGCTAGACTGCCTCGATGGACCGCCGGACGGCCTACGACGACGACATCTATGCCTGGTCGCAGGAGCAGGCGGCGGCCCTGCGCCGCCTCGCCGCAACGCGCCGCGACCTGCCGAACGAACTCGACCTGGAACACGTGGCCGAGGAGATCGAGGACGTGGGCAAGGCCGAGCTCCGCACCGTCGAGAGCTTTTTGGAGCTGATGCTCCGGCACCTCCTCAAGGTCGCATCCGCCCCGAATGCCCGGCCCGTCCGGCATTGGCGGGACGAGGTCGTGCTGCAGCACGATGCACTGCTGGCCGACTTCCGGAACTCGATGCGGCAGCTGATCGAGCTGGACCGGGTCTGGAGGGCAGCCAAGGCCCGGGCCGACGCGGCCCTCGACGAGCATGGCGACGCGCTGCTGCCCGATCTGCCGCGAGCATGCCCGTTCAGCCTGGACGAGCTCACCGCAAGCCGCTTCGACATCGACGGCGCGGTGGCCCGGCTGCAGGAACTCTCAGCCGGACGTCGCGACGGCAGGTCCTAAGCCAGCCAGCGCTTGCGGCGCTTGTAGCTCTTCACGTTGCGGAAGCTGCGCTGACCGCCTTCCGCGACGCCGAGGTAGAATTCCTTCACGTCCTCGTTCTCGCGCAGGCTCTCCGCCGAGCCGTCCATGACGACCCGGCCCGTCTCCAGGATGTAGCCGTAGGTCGCGTAGCGCAGGGCCATGTTGGTGTTCTGCTCGGCGAGCAGGAATGACACGCCCTGTTTGACGTTCAGGTTCCGGACGATCTCGAAGATCTCCTCCACGATCTGAGGCGCGAGCCCCATCGAGGGTTCGTCGAGAAGGATCATCTTAGGCTTCGACATCATGGCGCGGCCGATCGCGCACATCTGCTGCTCCCCGCCCGACGTATAGCCGGCCATCGAGGAGCGGCGCTGCCGCAGCCGCGGGAAGGTCTCGTAGACGGATTCCAGGTCCCGCTTGATCGCGGCGTTGCCGTCGCGGCGCGTATAGGCGCCGGTCAGGAGGTTCTCCTCGATCGTCAGGTGACCGAAGCAGTGCCGGCCTTCGAGAACCTGGATGCAGCCCCGCCGGACGAGGTCGTCCGGCGAAAGCCGGTCCACGCGCTCGCCCGCGAAGCTGATCGTGCCCTTCGTGACGTCGCCGCGCTCGGCCCGCAGCAGGTTCGAGATCGCCTTGAGGGTGGTCGTCTTGCCGGCCCCGTTGGCACCGAGCAGCGCCACGATGCCGCCCTGCGGCACCGTCAGCGACACGCCCTTCAGGACGAGGATGACGTGGTCGTAGACGACCTCGATGTTGTTGACCGAGAGGATGCTCTCGGCGAGCGGAGCGGCTGCTGCGGTCGCATCCATCTCAGTGACCATCATGCTCAAGGCGTGTGCCGATCCTGCCAACGCGCGAAGAGGAGCACGGCCGCGACGCCGATCGAGAGCAGGACCGGGCCGAAAAGGATCTGGAACGCAGTCATTCCTTCAAGCCTCTGAGCGCCAGTCTCGCGGCCACATGTAATGCGAGTCCCAGCACGATCCAAACCGTACTGAACCAAAGAACGCTGCCCGGGCTACCTGGAGCCACCGACCCGGCTACAAAGGGCGCGAGTTGCGCGAAGCCAGCGACCGCAATGGATGCGGCCGATATCGCGTTCAACCAGTTGGCCGTGAGCTTGACCCGCTCGCTGTGGATCAGCGACATCGGCCGGGTGAGGTGGCCGCAACCGGGCAGGCTGCGGCCGGCCCGTGTACGTTACGAGCTCTTGTCGCAGGGTTCCGTCCGCTTCGGCCAGCCGGTGTTCTTCTCGACATAGTCCTTGGCGGCGGCCTCCTGGATCGGCTGCACCTTCGCGGCCATCGGCTCGATCGGCTGCGTGACTTTCGCCCACTTGGTGCCGTCCCATTCCTGGATGAAGGCGGCCTTGTGGCCGTTGTGGTCGGAGCAGGTCAGCTTCAGCGGGTCGGCGAAGCCCTCGAAGCCGAGCTCCTTCAGGCGCGCCGCCGAGAGGTCGAGGCCCTCCAGCCCGCGCCGCACGTCCTCCCCGTTCACGACCTTCTTGCCCGTGATCTTCTGGGCCTGGGCGATGCCTTCCGCGATCAGCATCGCGTTGTAGACGCCGCGATTGTAGAGCACCTCGCCGACCTGATCCTTGGGCGACTGGCTCTTGCCCTTGTCGACCACGTGCTTCTGGATGTCCTGGATGGCCGGGAAGTTCGTGCCCACGGCGTGCCAGTTCAGCGTCTTGAACCCCTTCGCACCGGGGCCGGCGCCGCGGGCGTCATCCTCCGATGGCCACCAGATCGAGATGAACTTGTTCATCGGGTAGTTGACCTTCACGGCCTCCTTGATGGCCGTCGGGTTCATGGCGCCCCACCCGTACATCACCATGTAGTCGGGCCGGTCGCGGCGGACGCCGAGCCATTGCGACGACTGGTTCTGCATCTCCGTTCCGGCGACCGGATACATCTTCAGCTCGAAGCCGTAATCCTTGGCGAGCTGCTCGAAGAGCGGGATCGGCTCCTTGCCGAAGCCGGCATCCAGATAGATGTAGCCGATCTTCTTGCCCTTCAGCTTCTCGAGGCCGCCTTCCTGGTCGCCGATATACTTGATGATCATGGCGAGCCCGTCCCAGTAGGTGTTGGGCGGGTTGAAGATCCAGGGGAAGCGGTTGCCGTCGGCAGAGGCCGAGAGGCCGTACGCCATGGAAAGGACCGGGATCTTGTCCACGGCTGCCCTGGGGATCAGCGGCAGCGTGATGCCGGTGGACCACGGATTGACCATGACGGGCTTCTTGTCCTTCACGGCTTCGTAGCATTCGACGCCCTTCTTGGTGTCGTAGCCGGTCTCGCATTCCTCGATGATGAGCTTGACCCCGCCAATGCCACCGTCGCGCTCGTTGAGCATCGTCAGGTAGTCGCGCTTTCCATTGGCGATGAAGATGCCGGAGCCGGAGAACGGGCCGGTGCGGTAGGTGAAGAGCGGAACATAGATCCCCTCCTGTGCCGAGGCCGGAAGGGGGGCGGCTGCCAATGTGGCGGCGGCCAGGCCGATTGCGATCGCGCGCTTGAGCATGAATTTCCTCCAGGATGGCCGCCCTTTGCGGGCTGTTGCCGTTGGTCTGCCGTATTGTCCGTCGGACGTCATCGGTCCGATGCCCCGACTTTAGTCGGTGCCGGGGCGACCCGCCATGCGGGCCGCCCCAGCGGTTCGATCAGACGCCTTCCTGCGCCGGAATAGCCGCCCGGCCTCCGTCCCGGCGCGTCCGCCAGAGCGAGTAGCCGACGCCCGAGGCCAGGATCGCGAAGGTGATGCCGAGCGACCACTCAGCCGGGAACTTCGTCCATCCGAGGAGGTCGGCCACGAAGATCTTCGAGCCGATGAACACCAGCAGGATCGCGAGCGCCTGCTTCAGATAGGCGAAGCGGTGCAGCACCGCGGCGAGGGCGAAGTAGAGGGCGCGCAGGCCTAGCACGGCGAAGATGTTCGACGTGTAGACGATGTACGGGTCCGTCGTGATCGCGAAGATGGCCGGCACGGAATCGACCGCGAAGATCACGTCCGCCACCTCGATCAGCACGAGCGCCAGGAAGAGCGGGGTTGCGAAGGTCGCGACCGCCCCCCGGGGGCCATGCGGCAGGCGGACGAAGAACTTGCTCCCGTGCAGCCGGTCCGTCACCCGCATGTGCCTGCACACGAAGCGCAGGACGGGGTTCTTCGACAGGTCCGGCTCCTCGCCGCTCATCCAGAGCATCTTGACCCCGGTCACGACCAGGAAAGCCGCGAAGACGTAGAGGACCCAGGAGAAGTTCTGCACCAGGATGGCGCCGCCGCCGATCATGATCGCCCGGAGCACGATGACGCCGAGAATGCCCCAGAACAGCACGCGGTGCTGCAGTTCGCGGGGGATCGCGAAGAAGCCGAAGATCATGGCGATGACGAACACGTTGTCCATCGCCAGGCTCTTCTCGATGACGAAGCCGGTCAGATATTCGATGCCGGCCTGCCGCCCGAGCTGCATCCACAGGAAGGCGCCGAACGCCAGCCCGAGCGCGATGTAGAGACCGGAGAGCATGAGGCTCTCGCGGACGTCGATCTCGCGGGTCTTGCGGTGAAGTACGCCGAGATCGAAGGCGAGCAGGCCGACGACCAGGACAAGAAAGGCCGCCCACATCCATAGCGGTTGGCCGAGAAACATGACGCTTGTGAACAGATCCATCGCTCCCTCTCACGTTGAGAGGACGGCTCGATGGCAGGCGCGGTTGAGACGCATTCAGACCCCGGCATCGAGCTCGCCCGATGCGGTCCGACATCACGACGCTGTCAGCGCGTCGTCAGAGGGGCCCGTCCCGCGGGCAGGACATGGGGAGGCTCTCCGAGCTCCGCAAGCCCGCCCCGATCAGTAGGGGAACGGCCAGACGCGCAGCTTCTGCTTGGCCGTCTGCCACAGCCGGGCGAGCCCGTGCGGCTCCGCGATGAGGAAGCCGATGATGAGCGATCCCACGATGAGGAATTGCAGGTGCTCGACCGTGGAGGGCTGCACGTCGATGCCGATGGCGGGGAGGAAGGCCCGGAGCCCGATCGGCAGCATGTAGATGAGGCCGGCCCCGAGGAACGATCCGACGAGCGAGCCGAGGCCGCCGATGATCACCATGAAGAGGACCAGGAACGACTGGTCGATGCCGAACACGTCGGGCTCGGCCGAGCCGTACCAGAGGAAGACGAGGAGCGCGCCCGCGACGCCGCAGAAATAGGACGAAACGGCAAAGGCCAGGAGCTTGGTGGGCAGCAGCCTGATGCCGATCAACTCGGCCGCGATGTCCATGTCGCGCACGGCCATCCACATGCGGCCGATCCGGCCGTGAACGAGGTTCGACGCGATCCAGGTGAGGAAAACGACGATCCCGAGGACGACAAGGTAGCGCGTTTCGGGCGTCGCGTTCGGCCCCGTGACGGGCACGCCGAACAAGGTCCGGGTCGGCACCTCGATCGCGCCGGACACGTTGTAGTTCACCAGCCACGGGATGCGGATGAAGCACCAGGACAGGAAGAACTGGGCGGCAAGCGTCGCGACCGCGAGATAGAACCCCTTGATGCGAAGCGAAGGCAGTCCGAACAGGACGCCGACGGCGCTCGAGAACAATCCCGAGGCCAGCACCCAGACCACGATGTTCACGCCCGGGAAGACGCTCGTCAGCTTGTAGCAGGCATAGGCGCCCACACCCATGAAACCTGCGGTGCCGAGCGACAGGAGACCCGTATAGCCCACGAGGATGTTCAGCCCGATCGCCGCCAGCGCGAAGATCAGGAACGGGATCATCACGACGTTCAGCAGGAAGCCGGACCCGAAGACCGGGATCACCACCGCGGCGACGAACAGGATGAGCGCAAGGCCGATCCGGTCTTCCCGCAAGGGGAATACGGCCATGTCGGCCGCATAGCCTGTCTTGAACTGGCCGGCCTCGCGGTAGAACACGGCGCCCCTCCAGACCGCCTCTTGTTCGCGGGCGGTCACTCCTGGCCTACCGCGTGCCCGGCGCCGCGCCAAGCTCGCCGATGGGCCAATGCGAAGCCCTTTGCCGAGCACGGTCTTGCGGCGCTAGATTGTCTGACGAACAAGCAGGAGAGAACGCCCCATGATCCACGTCATCGCCGTCATCACGGCCAAGCCCGGCATGCGCGAGGCGGTGCTCAAGGAGATGCACGCCAACATCCCGGCCGTGCTCGCCGAGGATGGCTGCATCGAATACGGCCCGGTGATCGATGCGGAGGATGTCGGGCCGTTCCAGACGAAGATCGGGCCGGACGCCTTCATGGTCGTCGAGAAGTGGGAAAGCCTCGATGCCCTCCGGGCGCACGCGGCCGCGCCCCACATGCAGGCCTACGGGGCGCGCACCAAGGAGATGCTGGCGAGCCGGGTGATCCACGTGCTCACGCCGCATAAAGCCTGAGCCCTGCTGCCGCTCATTTCGGCGACGGCCGGTTTGCGACCGGCCGCCTTCCCGCATAAGCCTTAGGGAACTCCGCAAGTCGGAGGCTGGAGACACGATGCTTCTTCCGGAAGACCCCGCCCGCGCCTTTGTTCCCTACCCGGCCGCTCCGGTTGCCAGCGCGCAGGACGGGCCGCTCGCCGGGCTGACATTCGGGGCGAAGGACCTCTTCGACGTGGCCGGCTATCCGACCGGCGGTGGCTCCCCGCACGTCCTGGCCATGTCGGGCATCAAGGGGACGACCGCCCCGACGGTGCAACGTCTCCTGGATGCCGGCGCGCGCTTCGTGGGCAAGACCCACACGGACGAGCTTGCCTTCTCCATGAACGGCAAGAATGCGCATTTCGGCACGCCCGTGAACGGCGCGGCGCCGGACCGGATTCCCGGCGGCTCCTCCTCCGGTTCGGCCTCGGCCGTGTCAAACGGCCTGTGCGACTTCGCGATCGGGACCGATACGGGCGGGTCCGTCCGGGCCCCGGCGAGCCATTGCGGCCTTTTCGGGATCCGTCCGAGCCATGGGCGGGTGAGCCTCGAGCGCGCGCTCGATCTCGCGCCGTCCCTCGATACCTGCGGACATTTCGCCCGCGACGGCCAGACGTTCCAGCGCGTCGGCGAGGTCCTGCTCGGCCCGGATTCGAACCCGCTGCCGGACAGGCCGCGCCTCGTCCTGGCGGCCGATTGCTTCGCCATGCTCGATATGGACGTGCGCGGCGCACTCGCGATCGTCGTCCAGGCGTTCGAGCGCAGCCTTGGCCAGGCCGGGATGGTCGAGGTCGCCGCCAACGGATTCGAGCCGCTCTACTGGGCCTTCCGCCGGGTCCAGGGCCGCGAGGCCTGGCTCACCGACGGGCCGATGATCGAGCGCTATGCGCCCCCGCTCGGGCCGGGCGTTGCGGAGCGCTTCCTCTACAGCCGGGCCGTGACGGACGACGAGGTCGCGGACGCCACGCGCTGCCGTGCGGAATTCCGCGATCGGCTCGACGGCATTCTCGGGTCCGACGGCGTGCTCGTCCTGCCGACCATGCCGGACATCGCACCGCTGGTCGCCGAGAACGAGGCGGTGCTGGACATCTACCGCAACCAGGCCATCAACCTCCTCTGCCTCGCCGGCCTTGCGGGCACTCCCCAGGTCTCGATGCCGCTCGCTTCGCGCCAGGGCGCACCGCTCGGGATCTCGATCATGGGACCGCGTGGCTCCGATCTCTCTCTGGTGCGGCTCGCGGCGCGGCTCGCCGGCGAGGCGGCGGAACCGCTCGGCTAACGGGCCGTTCCGTTGCCGATGCGCAGCGGAGCTTGCCTGTGACGAATCCCTCCGTCTTTCCGGGCAAGCACCGGATCGCCGTCGCCTGTGGCGCAGCGCTGGCGGAGGGGCCGATCTGGGACTCCCGGAGCGGGACCCTCGTCTTCGTGGATATCAGGGGGCACGGCGTCTGGCGCTGGCAGCCGGGCAAGGATCCGGTCTGCACCGATGTCGGCGAGCCCGTCGGGTTCGCGGTCCTCACGCAGGAGCCGGACAGCCTCCTGGTCGGGCTGAAATCCGGGCTCGCCCGGCTCTATCTCGGCACGGGGCGTACCGAACCCCTCCTGCAGCCGGAACCCGGCAAGATCGGCAACCGGCTGAACGATGCCGCCGTCGGGCCGGATGGATCGCTCTATTTCGGCTCGATGGACGATGCCGAGGTCGAGCCGACCGGCGCCTTGTACCACCTGTCGGAGCGCGGGCTCTCGCCCTTCGGCGAGCCTGCAATCATCACCAACGGCCCCGCGGTCGATCCGGAGCGGCGGCTCCTCTATTGCGCCGACACCACGGCCGGGCGCGTGTACCGCCACGCGCTCGCAGCGGACGGAACGCCCGGCGAGCGTAAGCTCTTCGTCCAGTTCCAGGAGGGCTGGGGCCATCCCGACGGCATGGCGGTGGATGCGGAGGGGCATGTCTGGATCGCCCATTTCGGCGATTCCCGCGTCACCCGGTTCTCCCCCGAAGGCGCGCCGGAGCTGATCGTCCCGGTGCCGACCGCGCAGGTGACCAAACCGGCCTTCGGCGGGCCGGATCTGAAGACCTTGTTCGTCACCACGGCCGCGAAGGGACGCGACCCGAACATCGACCCGATGGCCGGCCACGTCTTTGCGTTCGACCTGGAGATTTCTGGGAACCCGGCCGAGCCTTGCCGGGTCCTCGGCTGAAGCCTCTCCTCGTCAGTGGCTTGAACGCCGCGGCCGAACCGATACGAGGGGCGCGACATCCTGCATCGGGAGGCAGCTTTGGCACCCAAGCTCAACGTCATCATCTGCTCGACGAGGCCAGGCCGCGTCGGCAAGGCCGTGGGCGACTGGTTCGACGGCGCCGCGCGGCAGCATGGCGGGTTCGATGTCGAACTCGTCGACCTGGCCGAGATGAACCTCCCCATCTACGACGAGCCGAAGCATCCGCGCCTGAAGCAATACGAGCACGAGCATACGAAGCGCTGGTCGGCCAGCGTCGATTCGGCGGACGCGTTCGTGTTCGTCACGCCCGAATACAATCACGGGCCGCCGCCCTCGCTCGTGAACGCGCTGAACTACGTGTATGTCGAGTGGACCTATAAGCCCGCCGGCTTCGTGAGCTATGGCGGCGTGTCGGGGGGAATGCGGGCCGTGCAGAGCGAGAAGCTGGCGCTGACGTCGTTCAAGATGGTGCCCATCCTGGAGACGGTCCTCATTCCGATGGTGCCGCAGCATATCGACAAGGCGACCGGCGCCCTCCAGCCGAACGAGATCCACCAGAGCTCCGCGACCATGATGCTGGACGAGCTGCTGCGGTGGGCGAAGGCCTTGAAGCCCCTCCGGCAGGAGGCCTGACCCGGTGGCGCTCGATCCCAAGCTGCGCGACGGCATCATCGCTTCCGTCGAGGAGGGCTTCGCCGAACAGGTCAGCTACACGCAGGAACTGATCCGCTTCCGCTCGATCCGCGGCGAGGAGCAGGCGATCCAGGACTTCGTCTTCCGCGCCTTCCGGGACCGCGGCCTCGCGATGGACCGCTTCCCCATGGACCGGGCCGCCATCGAGGCGCATCCGGGCGGATCGAAATTCGCGGCGGAGCACTCCGAGGCGCCGATCGTGGTCGGCATCCACCGGCCGCGTGTGGAAACGGGGCGCTCGCTCATCCTCCAGGCCCATGTGGACGTCGTGCCGGCCGGCCCCGAGGACATGTGGACCCATCCCCCGTTCGACCCGGTGATCGAGGGCGACTGGCTCTATGGCCGGGGCGGGGCGGACATGAAGGCGGGCCACGCGGCCAACCTCGCCTGCCTCGACGCGCTGCGCCGCATCGGCCTCCAGCCGGCCGCGACCGTGACGGTGCAATCCGTGGTCGAGGAGGAATCGACCGGCAACGGCGCGCTGATGACCCATCTGCGCGGCTACAAGGCCGACGCCGTCCTCATTCCCGAGCCGGAGGACGAGAAGCTCGTCCGCGCCAATACGGGCGTGCTCTGGTTCGAGGTGGAGGTGCGCGGCATGCCCGTCCATGTCCGCGAGATGGGCACGGGCCAGAACGCGATCGACGCCGCCTATCGCGTCGTCGGGGCGCTGCGCGAGATCGAGGCGCGGTGGAACGCCGACAAGGCCGGACGACCGCATTTCGAGGGCGAGGAGCACCCGATCAACCTGAATATCGGCAAAATCGAGGGTGGCGACTGGGCCTCCTCGGTCCCGGCCTGGTGCCGGCTCTCCTGCCGCATCTCGATCTATCCCGGCACCTCGGCGGCCGCGGCTTCGCGCGAGATCGAGGACGCCGTCCGGGCCTTCTCCCGGAACGACCCCTTCCTGGCCAACAACCCGCCGCGGGTCACCTTCAACGGCTTCTTCGCGGAGGGCTACGTGCTGGAGGAAGGCTCCGAGGCGGAGAAGGTCCTCGGCGCTGCGCATCGCGACGCCACCGGCAAGGCGCTCGAGAGCTTCATGACGGCCGGGTATCTCGATACGCGCGTGCACGCGCTCTACGACCGCATTCCGGCGCTTTGCTACGGCCCGACGAGCCGCAACATCCACGGCTTCGACGAGGCGGTAAGCCTGTCCTCCCTGAAGCGGATCACTACGACGATGGCCCTGTTCGTGGCCGAATGGTGTGGGGTCGAGCCTGTTGCCTGAGATCGACCTTCCGGCGCTTCGCGCCGACACACGCGTCGCCTGGGTGGAAGATGTTCTTCGGTTCGGCGACACCGACATGAACGGCCATGTGAACAACGCCGTCTTCGCCGCCCTGGCGGAGAGCGGCCGCGTGAACCTGTTCCGGACGCGTCTCGGGGACGACGAGCGCGGCGAGACCTTCTGGGTGATCGCCAAGCTCACGATCGAGTTCAAATCCGAGCTGCACTATCCGGGCCGGGTCCGGACGGGGACCTGGATCCGCCATCTCGGCCGCACCTCGCTCGGGCTCGCCCAGGTGATGGAGCGCGACGATGGCGGCCTCGCCGCGATCAGCGAGGCTGTCTGCGTCCAGATGAGCCACAGGACACGGCGGCCCGAGCCGTTCTCGGAGGCGCGGCGGGAGATCGCGGCCGGGATGGTGAGGGCCGACACGCCGGCCTGAGCCGTCCGGCCGAGCGGCGATTGCCGATATTTCGCGAATGAGGTAAGGAGATTTCCTTACCTTTTTGCGAGACTCGTGATGGCAACCCGGCTCATCGAGCGCAGCAGAATTACCGCGAAGGGGCAGACCACCGTTCCCAAGGCGGTTCGTCAGGCGCTCGGCGTGAGCTACGGCGGCGAGATCGCCTATGTGGTCGACGAGAGCGGCGTCAGCCTCCGCCGCGTCGACCCCGCGGACACGGACCCCGTCATCGACAGCTTCCTGTCCTTCCTCGCGACGGACATGGCCCGCAACCCGCAGGGCATCACGGCCTTTCCGGCCGCACTGGCCGAGCGCATTGCCACGCTGACGGCCGGGACGAAGGTCGATCTCGACGAGGATATCGGCGGCCCCGTCGCGCTCTGATCCGTGATGGCCATCGACGGCTGGGCGATATTCGCCCACCCGCTGCTGCTCGACCAGCTCGAGAAGCTCGTTGCCGCGGTGGAGAAGGTGAGGCGGTCCGATCCGGACGGCTTCGCCAATCACGCGAACACGAAGCTGCTCGCGATGCTCCGCCGGCTGATCTTCGAAACGGTGCCGGCCGATCCGACGCGGCCGGAATACCGGCAGGGCGACACGCTCGGGCAGGACCGCAAGCATTGGTTCCGTGCCAAGTTTGGCAATGGTCGCTTTCGCCTGTTCTTCCGCTTCGACAGCAGGACGCGGGTGATCATCTTCGCCTGGGTAAACGACGAATCCACTCTCCGGACCTGCGGCGCGAAGACCGACGCCTATGCCGTGTTCAGAAAGATGCTGGCGAGCGGCAACCCGCCGGACGACTGGGCAGACCTTCTGAGGGAAGCCTCCGCGGGTCCAACGCTCGCGAGGCTGGAAGAAGCGAAGCCTGGCCCGCGCTAGCTCGGCCGAGGCCGCCGACCGCAAGTTCGTTGCCCTTCACGGCCCTGCGGGCCATATGTGCCCGCATGGCGACCGCCACCACTGCCCGCCGCATGCTGAGCCTGTCAGACGGCATCGAACGCACCTCCGTCGAGCGTGCGATCGCCGAGCTGCGCATGGGCCGGCCGGTGCTGCTGGAGAGCGAGGGCGAGGCTGCCCTTGTCCAGAGCGTCGAGGACCTCGGGCGCGACGAGGCCGAGCGGCTCGACGCCATGTCCGTCCGCCAGGCGCGGCTGGTGCTGCCGGCGGCGCGGCTGAAGCGCCTCGGCATGGAGCGTCCGCATAACGGCTGGATCGGCCTGCCGACCCTGGATGCCCGGCGGGTCGCGACCCTCGCCTTCTCGATGGAGGCGCAGCTCGACGGTTCGGTCAGGCCGACCGGGCGCCTCGACGAGGCTGCGCTCGAACTCGCCCGGCTCGCGCTGGCGCTGCCGGCCGTGGTGGTCGTGCCGCTGCCGGACGGGGCGGATGCCGACAGCTCCGTTCTCCGCGTCACGAGCGCCGCGATCGAGGGCTACCGGGCCGCAAGCGCGCGCGACCTGAAGATCGTCGGCCGTGCGCCGGTGCCGCTGGAGGATGCGGCCGAGACCGAATTCGTCGTCTTCCGGGGCGGGGAGGGCCTGCGCGACCAGGTCGCCGTGATCGTCGGCGCGCCCGATCTCGCCGAACCCGTGACGGTGCGCCTGCACTCGGCCTGCCTGACGGGCGATCTCTTCGGCAGCCTCAAATGCGATTGCGGCGACCAGCTCCGGTTCTCGGTGCGCTGGATGGCCGAGCATGGCGGCGGCATCCTGCTCTATCTCGACCAGGAGGGCCGCGGAAACGGCATCGCCAACAAGATCCGCGCCTACAAGCTGCAGGCGGAGGGCTACGACACCTACGATGCCGACGAGATGCTCGGCTTCGGGCCCGACCAGCGCCGCTTCGATTTCGCGGCCGAGATGCTGCGGCAGCTCGGCGTAACGCGGGTCAACCTGATCACGAACAATCCGGACAAGATCGCCGCGCTGCAGAACAGCGGCCTCGAACTCGTCTCGCACCAGCGCGCGCCGGGCCGCATGACGGCGGAAAACTCCCGCTATCTCGCGTCCAAGCGCGACCGCGCCGGCCACCTTCTCGGGTAAAGCACGGCGGGACGGCTATTCCGCCGTCACGCCTGCCGTACGGACGATCTGGCCGAGGCGCTCGACGTCATTGGCAATCAGTCGTCCGAGCGGCTCGCCGCCCTGGGCTTCCGGCCCGGGCGCCTCGGCCGCGAGATCCGCGAAGCGCTGCTTCACCTCCGGATCGGTGAGCGCCTTCGCCAGGGCCGAGCGCAGCCGCTCCAGGACAGCCGGCGGCGTATCGCGCGGCGCCGCGATCGCGTTCCAGACGCTGAGGTCGAACTCCGGCACCCCGCCCTCGATGAAGGTCGGCACATCCGGCGCCTGCGGCAGCCGGGCCTTCGAGGAAACCGCGATGGCCGTGACGTTTCCGCCCGTATGCATCGGGAACATGGTGACGGTCTGGTCGATCACGGCATCGACCACGCCGGCCACGAGGTCGTTGATGGCCGGCCCGGCGCCCCGGTAGTTCACCATCGTGGCCTTGGTTTTCGTCACACCCAGGAAGGCGATCGCGGCGAGGTGCCCGGTCGAGCCGGGACCTGAGCTGCCGAAATTGACGGCGTCGTCGCGCGAGCGGAGCTTCGCCAGGAAGCCGGCGAGATCCTTCACGCCGCTCTTCTTCGAGACGGAGAGCGCCATCGGCACGGTGGCGACCAGGCCGACCGGCACGAGGTCGCGCCGCGGGTCGAAGCTGAGCTTCGGATAGAGCGACACGTTCGCGGCGAGCGAGCCCATATTCCCGAAGGTGAGGGTGTAGCCGTCCGGCTGCGCGCGGACCACGCGCTGGGTGCCGGTCGTGCCGCCGGCGCCGCCGGCATTCTCGATGATCACCGTCTGCCCGAGTTGCGCGCCCATGGCCTTGCCGATGATGCGCGCCAGCACGTCCGTCGTGCCGCCCGGAGCATAGGGCACCACGAAGGTCACGGGCCGGTTCGGAAAATCCTGGGCGAAGGCGGCGCCTGCCGCGAGGCAAAGCGCGAGCGCACCCGAGAGGGCCTTGAGCATGATCCGTCTCCTCCGGCCCGCTCCTCTGGCGGGAGCGTCTGGCTATCAGATTGTCTGACTAGCCGAGGTGCGGCCGGCGCTCAAGCCGGGAACAGGCCTGGTCTAGAGATGGCGGAGCAGGAAGGCGGAGACCCGGGCTGCGGCATCGAACTGCGCTGCGCCGTTCAGCACGTGGCCCTGGCCGGGATAGACCTGCACCTCGTGCGGCGTGCCGTCCTGTTCGAGCAGGCGCCCGAGGCGTCGTGCATGGCTCGCCGGGACGATGCGGTCGGCCTCGCCGTGCAGGACGAGCGTCGGCGGCAGCCCCGCTCCCGAGGCCGGCAGGTCGTCCGGCACCGGGCCAGAATATTCGACCACGGCTTTCACGCGCCGATCGACGGCGGCGGTCGAGAGGGCCAGCGCACCGCCGAGCGAGACGCCGATCAGGCCGAGACGGTCGGGTGCCACCCCGGGCTGTTCCGCGAGCCAGGCAACGGCATCGCGAATGGTGCCGGCCCACAGCGGATAATCATCGCGCAGCGTCCCGTAGTTGGCGCGCCGGTCGCCCGTGCGGTCGAGATAGTGGACCAGCGCCACGTGAAAGCCTGACGCGGCCACGAGCCCGGCCGCGAGGCGATACCGGTCGCCGTTCCACGCAAGCCCGTCCGCCCCGTGCAGAAGGAGGAGGGCGGGGCGCGCCTCCTCGCGGGTGGCGCCTCCGGCCGGAAACCACTCGGTCCTGACCTTGCGCCCGCCGCTGATGAATTCCTGCATGCTCGCCGATCCACCTTCCTGAGCCACGGCCCCGGAGAGCGGCAGCAGCGGAAGCGCTGCGCCGAGCATCAACTGCCGACGGTCCATGCCCATCTCTGTCGAGGATTGTCCTTCCGAGATGGGTCGCCGCAGGACCGGAGGCAACGGCCTGCGGCGGAGGGGCCCGGGCTCAGATACCCGCGGCGCTTCCGTCCGAGCGGGGGTCGTGCGTCGCCTCCACGCGGCCGTCCTTCGGGTGCTTTACCAGCAGGCCGGCATGGCCGAGACCGTCGGAATAGGCTTCCCCGATCTCCTCGACCTCGTGGCCGAGCCGGACCAGACCCTCCATGATGGCCGGGTCGAAACGGCTCTCCATCTTGAGACTCGTCGAGCTCTGGCCCCAGGTGCGGCCCAGCAGCCAGCGCGGGCGGTCCACGGCCTCCGCCACGCCTTCGCCGAGATCGACATAGCGCGTGAAGATCTGGGCCTGGAATTGCGGCTGGCCGTCGCCGCCCATCGCGCCATAGGACATGACGCGTCCGTCGGAGAGCACCGCGAGCGCCGGATTGAGCGTGTGGAACGGGCGGCGGCCCGGCTCGAGCGGATTGACCGCATTCGGGTCGAGCGAGAACGAGGCGCCGCGGTTCTGCCAGTGGATGCCGGTGCGCGGCAGGACGCAGCCGGAGCCCCAGTCCCAGTAGATCGACTGGATGTAGGAGACCGCGAGGCCGGAGGCGTCGATCGCGCCCATCCAGACCGTGTCGCCGTCTCCGGCCGGTGCGGGCCAGGGCGCGGCGCGGTTCATGTCGATCGCGGCCGCCTCGCGCTCGAACACCGCGGGGGTCAGGAAGCTCGCCGGGTCATGCTTCAGGCGGTCGAAGTCCGTGACGATGCGGTCGCGGATGCGGAAGGCGCGCTTTGTCGCCTCGATCAGCCCGTGGTGGTGGCGGACCGATTCCGGTCCCGTGATCCCGAGGCGCTCGTAGATGCCGAGGATCAGGAGTGCCGCGATGCCCTGGGTCGGCGGCGCCTTGTTGTAGACCGTCCCGTGCCTCAGCTTCGCCTGGAGCGGCTCGCGGAAGATGGCCCGGAAGCTCTCGAGGTCGGTCCGCGTTACCGGGGCGCCGATCGCCTCGAGGTCGGCGGCGATCTCACGCGCGATATCGCCGCGGTAGAAGTCGTCGAGGCCGGCATGGGCGAGCTGCTCCAGGGCCGCGCCGAGAGCGGGAACCCGGCGCACGTCACCCTTCTTCGGCGGCTTGCCGTCGAACCCGAAGGTCGCGAGGAAGTTCGGCGCGGCGTCCAGCGCCTCGGGCTCGTTCGGCCGCGTGCGCAGCTCGGAGGCCGAGACTTCGTAGCCGTCCTTCGCGAACCGGATGGCGTCCGCGAGCAGGTCGGGAAGGGGCAGCCGCCCGCCGAGGCTGCGGGCATAGTCGAGCGCCGCCTGCCAGCCGCCGATCGCGCCCGCCACCGTGACCGCGGCGTCGGGGCCGCGGAACGGCAGGGCGTCGTAGCCCTTCTCGCGGTAGCGCCGGATCGTCGCAAGGCGCCCGGCCGGGCCGCAGGCCTCGATCGCCCGCATCCGGCCGCCCGGCTCATGGACGACCCAGAACGCGTCTCCGCCGATCGCGTTCATGTGCGGGTAGACGACCGCGATCGTAGCCGCCATCGCGACCATCGCCTCGATCGCGTTCCCGCCCTCCGCCAGGACGGCGCGGCCGCTTTCGGACGCAAGGTGGTGGGGCGCTGCGACAGCCGCGGCGGAGAAGGTCTGTGTATCGGTCATGCTGGATAAGCGGGTAGGAGGACCCATATTGTTGCACGCGTGCGCCGCTTTGCGTTAGTGGGCGCGCGCCTATTTGAAATTGGAGAGCGCCCGCTTGGCTGCCCCCTCACGTCCCTCACGGGGCCGCTCGATGTTCACGCTCGCCAGCCTGATGGTGCTGGTCGGGATCGAGGTATTCGCCGTCGCGCTATCTGGCGGCTGGGCCATCGCGGGCCTGTTCGAGCTCGGCCAGACGATCGGCTACGTGCTGATGGGGCTCTTCTCGCTTCTGGCACTCTACATGATGGTGCAGTTCTGGCGCCGCGCCACCTCGGTCGAGGTCGGCTGAGCCTGCGAAGAGAGGTGGCCGGCGGGGCCGGCCACCCTGGGGGGCGCTAGCCCTTCACGCCCTTCTCGGCGAAGTATTTGAGCGCGCCGGGGTGGAACGGCACCGGCGAGCGCGACTGCACCTGATTCTCGAGCGAGAACGATTCCGCGTCCTTGTGCACGGCAACGAGGTCGGGCTTCCGCTCCACCAGGGTCTTCACGATCTGGTAGGCCTCGTCATCGGTCATCTTGTTGCCCGTGACGAGGATGTTCCACACGTCCACGTTCTGGTTGGGCTTGTCGTAGCCCGGATAGGATCCGGGCGGGATCGTGCCGCCTGCGTAGAGCTTGCCGTATTTGGCGTTCATCTTGTCCACGAGATCGGCGTGGTCGATGAGCTTCATCTTGAGGCCGGGCGTCGCCGCGAGGTCGGTGACTGCCGCCGTCGGCACCCCGCCGACCCAGAAGAACGCGTCGATCTTCCGGTCCTTCAGGGCGTTCACGGATTCGGCCACGGACAGGCGCTCGCGCTTCATGTCCTTGTCCTTGTCGAGGCCGGCCGCCTCGATCACGCGGAATGCCATGACCTCCGTGGCGGAGCCCGGCGAGCCCGTCGAGACGCGCTTCCCCTTGAGGTCGGACATCTTCTCGATGCCGCTGCCCTCGACCGTCGCGACATGCATGCGGTTCGGATAGAGCACGAGCAGCGTCTGGAGCGGCACCTTTCCGCTCTTGAACTTGTCCTCGCCCTTGAAGGCGTCGAGGGCCGCATCCGCCATCGAGAAGCCGATCTCGCTCTGGCCGGAGCCGATGAGCTTCAGGTTGTCGACGGACCCGCCGGTCACCTCCGCCGTCGCCTGCATGCCCGGAATGTTCTTGGTCAGGACGCTCGCGATCGCGCCCCCCAGGGGGTAGTAGACGCCGCCCGTCCCGCCCGTGCCAATCGAGATCGTCTTGTTCTGGGCCAGGGCGGCGCCGCCGCCGAGCCACAGGCTCGCCGCCCCGGCTCCGAGGCCGAGATTGAAGGTCCTCCGCGTGATCCGGCTCTGCATATGTTCCTCTCCCTCTAGATCGTTGCCGCCGCCTGCTGCGGACGGAAGTTTTGCCAGGCCAGCACCGCGCCGGCGATGAGGAGCCCGATCAGCCAGCTATAGGCGAGGTCGCGCCCGGTGATCAGTTCGCCGAGCGCCTCGATCAGGCTCGGGAAGACGAGGAGCAGCCCCGCAAGGGCGAGGAGCCCGCGCTCGAGGGCCGTGGTCCGCCGCAGCGCCCAGCCCTGCGCGGCCATCGCGAGCGCCATCAGGCCCGCCGCCGTTTTCAGCGTGATGAGGACGATCTCGACCCAGGAGCCGTCCTTGGGGATCGAGAGCAGGAGGCCGATTCCCTGCGGGTCCAGCACGAACACGAACGGCACCAGGAAGGCCGGCAGGGTGTACTTCCAGCTCTGGAGCGTCGTCATGTAGGGGTCGCCGCCCGTGATGGCGGCCGCCGCGAAGGGCGACAGGGCGGTCGGCGGCGAGACTTCCGACAGAACCGCGTAGTAGAAGATGAACATATGCGCGGCGAAGTCGGGCACGCCGAGCTTCGTCAGTGCGGGCGCCGCGATGACGGCGCAGATGATGTACGAGGCCGTGACCGGAACCGCGAGCCCGATGATCCAGACGATCAGGGCCGTGTAGATCGCCGTGAGGAGCAGGCTCCCGCCCGCATAGGCGATCACGATGGACGAGAACTTGAGCCCGAGTCCCGTGAGCGTCACGACGCCCACGATGATGCCGGCGGACGCGCAGGTCGTGGCTGCGTTGATGGCGCCGATCGAGCCGTCGGCCAGCGCCCGCACCAGCTTCTTCGGATAGAGGGCGGTGTCCCGTCGAAGGAAGGACAGCGCGAAGGTCACGGCGGTCGCGTAGAACACCGACAGCATCGGCGAGTAGCCGACGAGCATGAAGGCGACGACGGCGATCAGGGAGATGAAGTGGAAGCCGTAGCGCCGGGTCATCTGCCCCAGCGTCATCTCCTGTTTGAAGCTCACGTCCCGTGCGCCGAACTTCTTGGCGTCGAGCTCGACCATGATGAGCAGCGACAGGTAGTAGAGGCATGTCGGGATCGTCGCCATCCAGATCACGTCGAGATACGAGATCTTCAGGAACTCGGCGATCAGGAAGGCCGCCGCCCCGAGCACGGGGGGCGAGAGAATGGCTCCAAGGCCGCCGGCGGCCAGCAGCCCGCCGGCGTCGTTCTTCCGGAACCCGGCCTTCTCCATCATCGGGTAGGCGACGGTGCCGATCATCACGGTCGTCGCCACGCCCGAGCCGGACGGGCCGCCGAGCAGGAAGGACGACAGCACCACCGTCCGGCCGGCGGCATTCGGCTTGCCGCCCATCAGGGCCAGCGAGAAGTCGATGAAGAACTTGCCCGCCCCGGACTGGGCGAGGAAGGCGCCGTAGATCGTGAAGAGGATGATCAGCGTCGCCGACACGTCCACGGCGACGCCGAAGATCCCCTCCAGCGTCATGAAGAGGTGACCGACGAGCCGCGACAGGTCGTAGCCGCGATGCGTCCAGGGGGCCGGAAGGTGCGGCCCGAGCATCGCGTAGGCGATGAAGAACAGCGCCACCACCGGCATGATCAGGCCGGTGGTGCGTCGCGTCGCCTCGAGCAGGACGATGATGAAGACGACGCCGACCCACACGTCCATGCGGTCCGGGACGGTCGCTCGGTCCGTGAAATCCTCGCCGCCCCAGAGCGCGTAGGCGATCAGGCCGACGGAGATCGCCGCCGGAGCCACATCCCACCAGCGGATCCGGTCGCGGTACTTCGCGGCGACCGGGAAGAGCAGGAACGAGAGCAGCAGGACGAAGGCGACGTGCGTGTAGCGCAGCTCCTGCGTGGGGACGATCGCGTAGGCGGCGTAGAGGTGGAACAGGCTCATGACGACCGCGATGGCGGTCACGACCATGCCGGGCAGGCCGGAGATGCGATTGGTCGCGCCTTCCTCGGCCTCGATATAGGACTCGGCTTTCCGGAGCGCCTCGGTGGAGACCTCGGCCGGCTCTTTCCCGGCGTGCAACTCGTCAGCCGCCATGCGACGCCCGATCCTCCCAGATGCGGCCGCTCGATCGCGGTCCTTGTTGCTTCCGGTATACTGGCTGCGCGCCTGCGATGAAACGCGCCTTTCGCAGCACGCGCCGGCCAGGCTGTTCACGCTCCGGTCACGCAGCTGCCCCTAGCGAGTTGACCCGGCACGCCTGCGTTCCTACCTCCGCCCCGCCTTTCCACTCGGATCCTGCATGATCGATCGCCGCTCTCTCCTCCGCGCCGCAGCCGCCGGTACGGCCAGCCTCGCCGCCGCGCAGTTCGGTGGACCGGCGATGGCGGCGTCGGGGCTCAATCTGGGCGCGTCGGCGCCATTCTCGTTCGACACCCTGAAGGCCCGGGTGAGGGACATGGCCCGGCAGCCCTATTCGGCCGAGAAGCCGTCCAAGCCCGACGTGCTCTGGAGCATCGACTACGACGCCCACGGCAAGATCCGGTACAAGACTGATCTTGCGCTGTTCGCGGAGGGCCCGGGCAGGTTTCCGGTCACCTTCTTCCACCTCGGCCGCTACTTCCAGAAGCCGGTCAGGATGCATGTCGTCCAGGGCGGCGACGCGCGCGAGATCCTCTACGACGACAGCTATTTCGACATGCCGGCCGATTCACCGGCCCACGGCTTGCCGAAGAACTCGGGCTTCGCCGGCTTCCGCTTCCAGGAGCCGCGCGACGGCAAGCTCGACTGGCGCAAGAACGACTGGGTGGCGTTCCTGGGGGCGTCCTATTTCCGGGCGATCGGCGAACTCGCCCAGTACGGCCTCTCGGCCCGCGGGATTACGATCAACACGGTCGTCTACAACGTGCCGGAGGAGTTCCCGGATTTCACCCATATCTGGTTCGAGACCCCGGCCGCAGGCTCGGACACGGTCACGATCTATGCGCTCATGGACGGCCCGAGCGTCGTTGGGGCCTACCGCTTCGTGATGCGCCGCGCGACCTCCGTCATCATGGACATCGATGTCTCGCTCGTGCTGCGCCAGGACGTCGTGCGGCTCGGCCTCGCTCCGATGACGTCGATGTTCTGGTACTCGGAGACCGCGAAGGCCACGATGGTCGACTGGCGGCCGGAGGTGCACGACTCGGACGGCCTCGCGATGTGGAGCGGCGCCGGGGAGCATATCTGGCGTCCGCTGAACAACCCGCGCACGATCCAGGTCTCCGCTTTTGCCGACCAGGCGCCCCGCGGCTTCGGCCTGCTTCAGCGCGACAGGAACTTCGACCACTACCTGGACGGTGTCTATTACGATCGCCGGCCCTCCCTCTGGGTGGAGCCGAAAGGGGATTGGGGGCGCGGCACCGTCCAGCTCGTCGAGAACCCGACGGACGACGAGATCCACGACAACATCAACGCCATGTGGGTTCCGGCAGAGCCTGCGACGGCCGGGAAGACCTTCGACCTCTCCTACCGGCTGCATTGGTCGGCGGATGAGCCTTACCCGTCTCCGCTCGCGCGCTGCGTCGCCACGCGATTGGGCAATGGCGGCCAGCCCGGGTTGGACCGGCCTCGCGGCGTGCGCAAGTTCCTGCTCGAATTCATCGGCGGGCCGCTCAAGGACCTCCCGGCCGGAACGCTGCCCGAACCGGTGCTCACCGCCTCCCGGGGGACCTTCTCCTATGTCCGGACCGAGGCCGTGCCGAACGACGTGCCGGGCCATTGGCGTGCGCAGTTCGACCTGACGACGACGGGCAACGAGCCGATCGAGCTGCGCTGCTACCTCCGGAATGGCGACCAGGTGCTCAGCGAGACCTGGCTCTACCAGTACCACCCCGTCTACTAGGGGCCCCTATCGACCGTAGATGCGGTCGAGCACGCGCGCCACTGCGACGAGCTCATCGGCCGCTTCGTCGAACCGCTCGCCGGCCGCGAGCCGACGTGCCCAATCCGCCGCGGCGCGCCCGCCCCATTCGTCCGGGGGAAGCGCGAGGGTTTCGCGCGCCGTGCCGCGGAAGCGCTCGGCCGTGAAATCGTAGAAGGAGCCGTTCACGTTGCCGAGCGCCGCGCCGCCGCCGGTGCCGTAGAACGCGGCCGAGATCGCCGCGTCGCAGCCGGCCTGGAGGCGCCACGAGCAGGCGAGGCGGATCGCCGTCCCGTCCGCGAGCTCGAGGGTCGCGATCGCGTAATCCTCCACCTGGGCGGGATTCGGCGCGAGCCTTTCGCCCGACGCGAAGAGCGCCGAGGAGACCTGCGCGACCTCCGGGAAGTCGAGGCACCAGAGCGCCAGGTCGACGAGGTGGACGCCGAGATCCATCACGCAGCCGCCGCCCGAGAGAGCCGGGTCGTAGAACCAGGGCTTGTCCGGCCCGTAGGCGTTGTGGAAGACGAGATCGACCGCGTGAAGGCGCCCGAGCTCGCCCGAGCGGATCAGCTCGCGGATGCGCCGCATGCCCTCGGTGAAGCGGTAGGACAGGTCGACCGCGAGCAGGCGGTCCGCCGCGCGGGCGGCGTCGACGACGGCCTGGACCTCGGCGGCATTGCGGCCGAGCGGCTTCTGGCAGAACACCGCCGCGCCCGACGCGAGGGCGAGCACCGATTGCTCCGCGTGAAGCGCGGACGGTGTCGCGATGACGATGCCGTCGAGCCCCAGCGACAGGAGGTCATCGAGGCCGCCGACGCGCTCTGCGCCCGGCGCGAGCTTCACGGCCTCCGCGGCCGTCTCCGCCGAAGGCTCGGCGATGGCCGCGACCTCGGCGATGTCGGCCTCGATGATCGCATTCATCCGGTGCCGGCCGATCCAACCGACGCCGAGGAACCCGAGGCGCGGCCGCGCGGCCTTCGCTGCTCCCGCCATCACGCGGTCACCAGGGCCTTGAGGAAGCCGTCCGGCCGGTCGCGCGTGGCGTTCAGGGCATCGTCGAGCCGCTCCAGGGGGAAGCGATGCGTGTAGAGCCCACTCGGGTCGAGCCGGCCTGAGGCGACCGCCTCCACGGCCTCGCGGATGCCCTGGATGTACACCTTCGGGTCGCGCTCATGCGCGTTGATCACGTCGAGCCCGCGCCAGTTCCACAGCCACATGTTCACCTGCCTCGGGCCGTCCTGGTGGTACCCGGCGATGATGAGCCGCCCGCGCTCGCGCGTGATCTCGCCCGCGAGATCGAGCGGCCATTGTTTTCCCACCGCTTCGATGGTCCGGTCGCAGAACTGGCCGCCCGTCAGTTCCTTCACGCGCTCGATGATGGCCGTGTGGTCCTCCATCGGGATCGTCTCGGCCGCGCCCATGCGGCGGGCGAGGTCGAGCGAGAAGGGTCGGCGCGAGATCGCGATGACGCGCGCGCCGGTATCGCTGGCGAGCCTGGTCAGGATCGCGCCCAGGAAGCCGATGCCGACGATCGCCACCGTCTGGCCGGCCTGGATGTCCGAGCGCCTGAAGATGTTCATGGCACAGCCCAGCGGCTCGCCCGGGAAAGGCTGGCCCGCCAGCGCCTCCGGCAGCTTCACCACGGAATCCGCATCGGCCAGGTCGTACTCGGCATAGGCCTTGTAGGAGAGGGCGGCGACTCGGTCCCCGACCGCCAGCCCGGCCACTCCGTCCCCGAGCGCATCCACCACGCCCCAGCCCTCATGGCCGAGCGAACCCGGCTCGGTCGGAAAGGTCATCCAGTCCGGTCCCTCCCAGGGGGTGAGGTTCGAGGCGCAGACACCCGAGCCTTCCAGCCTCACCCGCACCTGCCCGGGCCCGGGCTCCGGCTTGGCGACCTCCTCCACGGCGATCCGGCCTGGCGCGGTCACGCGCGCCGCTCTCATCATGGTCTCGTCTGGCATGCGGGGGTCTTAGAAAGCTTCGGAGAGGGGCGAAAGGCGGTCGCTAGGCCCGGGACTCAAGCCGGAAGCTTGGCCACGGGTTCCGGTCCGGATCGTCATTGCGGGACTTCCAGCCCGGAATGACGGTGGCGCCGCTCTTCGTGCTACCCTCCCCCCATGCCGACGCTCGATGAACCCTTCGCACCCGAGGACGACATCCCGATCGGCTACATGGCCCGGACGCGGGCCTATTACGCGGCGCTCGGCTTCGAGACGCCGTATCGCTGGGCCCATCACCTCGACGCGCCATTCACGCCGCTCGGCAAGCCGCTCGCCGAATGCACGGTCGCGCTCGTCACGACGGCCGCGCCGTACCAGCCGGACAAGGGCGAGCAGGGGCCCGGCGCGCCCTATAACGGATCGGCCAAGTTCTTCTTCGTCTATTCCGGGCCGAGCGACGAGATGCCGGACCTGCGCATCTCCCACATCGCCTATGACCGCGACCACACGAGCGCGGCGGATATCGGGACCTACTTCCCGTTGCGGCAGCTTCAACTGGCGGCCGGGCGCGGCCGCATCGGGCGCGTGGCATCTCGCTTCTATGGCCTGCCGACGAACCGGAGCCACCGCGCCACGGTCGAGGCGGACGCGCCGGAGCTCCTCGCCCGCATCCGCCAGGACGGCGCGGACGCTGCGATCCTCGTGCCGAACTGTCCCGTCTGCCACCAATGCGTGACACTCGCCGCGCGCCATCTCGAGGCCGCCGGCGTCCCGGCCGTGGTGATGGGCTGCGCGAAGGACATCGTCGAGCATGCGGGCGCGCCGCGGTTTCTTTTCAGCGACTTTCCGCTCGGCAACAGCGCCGGCAAGCCCGGCGACCTCGACTCGCAGGCGTGCACGCTGGAGCTCGCGCTCCGCCTGCTGGAAGCCGCACCCGGGCCCCGCACGACGCTGGCCTCGCCCCTGCGCTGGAGCGTCGATCCTTCCTGGAAGCGCGACTACTCCTCGATCGAGAAGCTCGCGCCCGACGAGATCGCCCGTCGGCGTGCTGAATTCGACAGGCAGAAGCGCGCCGCAAAGGCTCTTGCCTGACCTTCTCCGTTCCGTGATCCCGCCGGCTGCGCCAGCTGCCGTCCGCGGCCGAGCGGCATCGCGGCACTGCTAGCTTCGTCCGTTCTTTACGCAAGTCTTTCGGTGCTCTTTCGGCCCTGTCACGCAGATACTGGGCGGAAAAGATTTCGTGCGGCGTCGTATTGGCGTCGAAAATATAGCTGGAACTGTGCCATTCCCAAGTTGTTTAACGCGTGCTGAGCGTAAACGGCGCCTGGCGATGCTCCCGCTGAGATGAGTCTCGCGGGGGAGGCCCGAGAGGTCGTCATGAATTTCGGGATCAGCGTACTTTTTCGCGCCATACCCTTGATGATGGGCGCGATCTGCCTCGCGTTCGGGCTATACATCCTCTCGGGCCCGGCCGACGCCGCCCACTTCGTTGCGGGACACGTCAACGTTGCGCTGGCGGCGATCTGCTATGCGCTGTTCACGACGGCCGCGACGATCATCCGCCAGCTCATCCATCGCTACGGCGAGGTCTGGCGGGTGATTTTGCCGGCGTCCGGATACATCGTCGCTTTCTCGACCGTGGCGTGGGGCATCGCCCTGACGCGTTCGGGCGACACGCCCCAGCATGTCGTGGCCGGTCACGTGGTCATCGGGATCGGCCTGATCGCCACCTGTGTGAGCACGGTCGCGACGGCGTCGACGGCCTTCACGCTCATCAATGTCAGCAACGCGCGAAAGCCGCAGGATGGCCCGCCCCCGGGAGCGCAGTCGAAGCCCGTGGGCCTGCTGCTGACCTGCATTCCGCTGGCCTGCGCCACGATCGGGTTCTGGCTGTGCTACCAACTCCTCACGCGAGGCGACCAGCCCGGCTTCATCGCCGGCCATGTGGTGTTCGGCCTGTCGGCGATCTGCTTCAGCCTGATCGGCCTCGTCGCGAGCGTCGTCCGGCAGATCCGCAACGCCTTCACGGAGCAGGAGCGCTTCGTCTGGAGCGGGATCGTCGCCCTGATGGGCTCGCTCAACATCCTGCTCGGCATCTACGTGCTGGTCAGCAGCGACCAGGACTACCGCCTGGCCCCCGGCATCGTGCTGATCGGCCTCGGCCTGATCTGCTTCAGCATCCTGTCGAAGGTGCTGCTCCTGGCGCTCGTCTGGCGGCGGCACTTCGCCCTCGCCAACCGCATCCCGCTGCTGCCGATCATGACCGCGCTGACCTGCCTGTTCACAGCCGCGTTCCTGTTCCAGGCGTCGCTGACGAACGCCGCCTTCTTCGTGCCGGCGCATGTCATGGTCGGGCTCGGGGCGGTGTGCTTCACGCTGTTCTCGATCGTGTCGATCCTGGAGGCGGGCACGTCGGGCTCAGGCTAGCGCCCGGGCACGAAGGTTCCGGGACTCGAACGGTCGTGTGGATCAGCAAGCGGCCCGGCGGCTCTCAATCTCCGTGAACCTGCAGGGCAGCCTCGCCGCGTCGTCCTCACGTCGAGCTTCGCTCCTGGTGAATGCAGGCCGGTCGGACAGACGTGACGGTCAGACAATGGCCAGTTAAGTCGCTTCGATCACGAACAAATTTCTCTTCCGCGGGATGGCGGAACGAATTCTCGATTTTGCAAGCCGCATATGTGAACGATCTGCGGGGTGCAAAATTCTCCCGTCTGTCCTATATGTACCGGATGGACGACAATGCGATTTACCCCTACGAGCTCGAAGTTCAGCCCTCCGTGCGCACGCCTGGCGCCTTTGATTGGGCAATACGCCGTCACGGCAAGCTGATTCAGCGATCTGACCGCCTGCAACGGTCGGAGGAGGCCGCTCGCAAGGACGGCATGAAGGCCGTCGAGCGTCAGTTCCTGAGCGCTCACAGCACCCGCTGAGCCAGGAGGGCACGATGCGAGGCGACGATACCGCGGTCCTTGATAGGGCCGCGAAGACGCAACGAGCGCTGGACCGTGCCGCGGACGGCGCCAAGGCAATGGCCGAGTACGAGGCGGAGCGGAAGGCCGTGGAGGCGAACACCGTTCGCCTGCGTGCGCTCCGGCTCGAGAGGGAGCGTGCGGAGCAGGAGGCGGCGAGTGCCGCTGCCGCCGCCAAGCCGAAGGCCGCGAGCCGCAAGGCCCGCGCGGGCGGGTCGGCATGATGACCGGCGAAGAGATCCGCGCTGCGAGAACGCGGCTGGGCTGGGATTCCCGCACGCTCGCACAGCGGGCCAAGGTGCGCCTGGCCTCGCTGATCCGGGCCGAAGGCTCGACCGGCGAGCCTGCGATCAGCGCGGCCGAAGCCAGCGCCATCGAGCGCACGCTCGGCCAAGCCGGCTGCGACGTGTCGCAAGGGCGCGAGAAGGCCTGAGCAGGCCTCCATCCGGCAGGCTGGCCCCGGCCGGATACCGCCCGGCCGTCGCCCCTGGATGGCGCGTTCAGGCGTTCGCGCCCCCGTCGACCAGGATGCCGGTGCCCGTGATGTGGCGCGCCGCAGAAGAAGCCAGAAAGGCGACTGACGCAGCAATGTCTTCGGGCGTGCCATAGCGCCCGAAGGCCGTGGTCGCGCGCATCGTGTCGGCTAGCGGCCCCGAGGCCGGATTCATGTCCGTATCCGTCGGACCCGGGTGGACGAGGTTCACCGTGATGTTCTGCGGGGCGAGTTCGCGCGCCAGGCCCTGCGTGAAGGACAGAAGCGCCGATTTCGACATGGAATAGACCGTGAGCCCGCCGAAGGGCACGCGCGTGGCGACGTTCGACCCGATCGTGATGATGCGGCCGCCTTCCGACAGGTGCCGGATGGCCGCCTGACTCGCCAGGACGACGCCCCGTACGTTGACGTCGAGGATGGCGTCGATGTCCTCCAGGCTCATATCCGCCACGGTGCCGAGCCGCGCCACGCCCGCATTGTTCACCAGGATGTCGAGCCCGCCGAACTTGGCCGCGGCCTGGTCGACGGCTGTCCGGATGGCCTTCGGGTCGGCGCTGTCGGCCTGGATGGCGACGCCTTTCCGGCCCGCAGCCTCGATCGCCCGAACGACACCCGCGGCCGCATCGGCCGATTTCTCGTAGGTGATCGCGACATCGGCGCCATTCTCCGCCAGCGCCTTCGCGATCGCCGCCCCGATGCCGCGTGCGGCTCCCGTCACCAGGGCGCGCTTGCCCGCCAGATCAGCCATGACACTCTCCCTATCTGTGTCGATCGACACAGATAGGGACCTAGGTTTGTTGCGCATGGGCCGCAAGCGAAATATTGTGCCGATCGATGCAGAATGTGCGAAGGCGCACGGGCGCCGAGGGACCCGATAAGCCGGACGACGCGCAAAGACGCTCGCGCGGGCGGCCGCGTGCCTTCGACCGGGACAAGGCCCTGGACGCCGCCATGCGCCTCTTCTGGCAGAAGGGCTTCGCGGCGACGTCGATCTCCGACCTCACCGACGCGATGGGTATCGGCTCGCCGAGCCTCTACGCCGCCTTCGGCTCCAAGGAGGCGCTCTACGCCGAAGCCCTCCGGCGCTTCACCGAGCTAGGGGTGCCGCTCATCTGGGCGCCCCTGGAGGAGGGGCCCACGGCGCGGAAGGCCGTGGAAGCCTATCTCCTCGCCGTTGCGGAGAATTTCCCGGTGACCAGCGACAAGCCTGCCGGCTGCATGGTCACCCTTTCGGCAGTCGGCCAGGAGGGCTGCGAGACGCTCGGCGAACTCGTGGCGAGCTATCGCCGGGAGGGGATGAGGCGGCTTGAAGCGCGCCTTTCACGCGCGGTCCGCGAAGGGGAACTGCCGCCCGGCACCGACACGGCCGCGCTCGCCCGCTTCTTCCTCGCCGTTCAACAGGGAATGGCGATCCAGGCCCGCGATGGCGCGAGCCGAGCCGAGTTGGAAAGCATCGCGCTGGCTGCGATGGAGCGTTGGCCTCGCGCGTAAATCTCGCTCGTCCTTTGTCCATCTTTCTGCCAAGTCATGGTCGCGCTATGAGACGCGAGATGCATAAGCGCATGCCTATCTCTGAACCGGATGCGCTCGGGCGTGGCGCTTACGGAGCGGCAGAGAGCCTACGCCTCCTCAACTTCGCTCGTGATCCGGCGGCGGGGCACCGCAAGCTTTCGCGGCAGACGCTCTCGCGCTGGCTGCGTGGCTACGATTTCGGGGCTGGCGAGCACGCTGGACATTCCGATCCGCTTTGGCAGCCGGATTACGCGAACGACGACGATCGTATCGAGCTGAGCTTCCGCGACCTGATCGAGTTGCGCTTCGTGAAGGCGTTCCGCGATCTCGGCTTGGCACTGCCAACCATCCGGGAATGCTTCGAGCGGGCCGTCGAGGAAGTCGGCGACGAGCGTCCCTTCTCCACGCGGCGGTTTCGGACCGACGGCAGGACCATCTTTTTCGATATCACGCGTGACGTGCGCGAGGGCGAGCTTGTCGACCTGAAGCGGCGTCAGGGTGTGTTCCGGGCGGTGGTGGAACCGAGCCTGCGCGACCTGGAGTTCGATGCCGATGTCGTGGCGCGCTGGTTCCCGCTCGGGATGGGCCGGCGCTCGATCGTGATCGATCCCGCCCGCGCTTTTGGCCGCCCGGTCGCAGCGGAAGCCGGCGTTCCGACGGAAGTGCTGGCGGGCGCCGTCGCCGTCGAGGGATCGCCCGAGAAGGTTGCCCGGCTCTACGAAGTGTCGCCGGCTGCCGTTCGGGACGCGTTGCGTTTCGAGCAAGCTCTCGCTGCTTGAAGCTGCTGCTGGACCACAACCTCAGCCCGCGCATTGCGCGAGCTCTCAATGCCCTATTCTCGGGTGAGCATCAGATTTTCGCTCTCCGGGATCACTTCCTCCCCGCTGCTACGGATACCGAGTGGATCAAGGCTCTTGATCGCGAGGGTGGCTGGGCGGTGCTGACTCGAGACCTTCGTCTCAGAACGCGGCCGCACGAGCGGGACGCTCTGGATCGGGCTCAGATCGTGTTCTTCTTCCTCGATGGCAGTTGGCGGAAATACGACGTCGCGGAGACAACCGCGCGGCTCATCAGGCTGGTGCCGAAAATGGCCGCGCAGGTTGACCTCGCGGAGCGTGGCCGCTTCGACCTGCCGATCAACGCGGCGTCGAAGCTCCGGCCGCACCGGGATTGAACTCGGGGCCTCACATCACCGCCCCGATCTGCCAGGGCACGAACTCCGCATCGCCGTAGCCGAGCTCCTCGCTCTTCGTGTGCTCGCCCGATGCC